>DLYX01000174.1 GCA_003447545.1 Deltaproteobacteria bacterium
CGCGGCAATTTTTCGATGGGGCTGAACGATCAAACGATCTTCCCCGAGATTGATATCGACAAAGTCGACAAAGTGAAGGGGATGACGATCACCGTCGTCACCACAGCGAGAACGGATAGCGAGGGCCTCGCCCTTCTTCGTGCGCTGGGTATGCCCTTCCGAAAGAATTAGAGGCGGAAAAGCGCGATGGCCAAGACCTCGATGCGAATCAAAGCGGCTCGAACTCCAAAGTTCGCGGTACGCAGTTATAATCGCTGCCTGTCCTGCGGGAGACCCCGCGGTGTTTACAGGAAATTCAAACTTTGCAGGATCTGCCTGCGCCAATTGGCGCTGCGCGGCGAGATTCCGGGCATGACCAAGGCGAGCTGGTAGCTCGGTAGTTGGAGGGTTTCGATGCTTACAGATCCGATAGCAGATTTACTGACACGCATTCGTAATGCATGTCAGGCTCGTAAGGAAAGAGTGGATATCCCGTACTCCCGCATCAAGGAGAATTTGTCCAAAGTGCTGGTGCGAGAAGGGTATCTCAAGGACGTGACGACCGTTGGCGAGGGCGTGCAGCGCCAGATTCGTCTGGGCTTGGTTTACGGTGCCGATCGCAAGCCGGTAATCACGGGACTCGAAAGGCGCAGCAAGCCAAGTCTGCGGGTATACGTTGGCGCAGCAGATGCACCGCGCGTACGCGGCGGCCTGGGTGTAAGTATTTTGTCAACGCCTCAGGGCTTGATCACCGACCGGGAAGCGCGTGCGCGCAAGGTCGGTGGCGAGGTGCTTTGCGCCGTCTGGTAGACGGACGCAAGCATCATCGGACCTGAGGGTCAGGAAGGAAGATCATGTCTAGGGTGGGTAGACTTCCCATAAGCGTACCAGACGGAGTGACTGTTTCGATCGGAGACGGTTCTGTCGGTGTAAAAGGCTCCCGAGGGGAGTCCGCAATCGCAATTCCGGAACAGCTGACCGTGGAGCAGGCGGACGGCAAGGTTGTTGTAAAGCGTGAGGGCGAAAGCCGTCAGGAACGCTCGTTACACGGCTTGCTGCGAGTTCTCATCGCGAATGCCGTGACCGGTGTCAGTCAGGGATTTACCCGGGTTCTGGAGATCAACGGAGTTGGTTTCCGCGCCGAATTGAAGGGGGATACCATCCTCTTCAATCTCGGTTTCTCGCACCCGATCCTGTTCCAGTTGCCCGATGGCGTAAAGGCGAAGATCGACAAGCAGACGTTGATCACGCTCGATGGACCTGATCGTCAGGTTCTGGGCCAGACCGCGGCGCAAATTCGTGAACTTCGTCCGCCGGAGCCCTACAAGGGCAAGGGTATCAAGTACGCAGAAGAACGCGTGCGTCGCAAAGCCGGTAAGGCCGGCGCAGCAGCCTAACGGAGAATTTTGATGTTAAAGGGAATCAGTAGACCCCGTCGTCTTCTCCGGAAGGCGCGTGTTCGCAAGAAAGTACAGGGGACGGAGGCCAGACCCAGGCTCACCGTCTTCCGCAGTTCCAATCATATCTATGCGCAGGTGATCTCGGACGATCCCATGAGTCGCACCTTGGCGGCAGCTTCCACGCTCTCGCCAGAGCTGAAAGACAAGCTTTCTTTCGCCGGAAACCGGGATGCGGCTCGTGAAGTCGGATCTCTGGTTGCCAAGAAAGCTCTCGATGCGGGAATCAAGAAGGTCGTTTTCGACCGAAACGGATTCCTCTACCATGGACGCGTTCGTATGCTGGCGGAAGCCGCACGCGAAGCTGGCCTCGAATTTTGAGCCGCGCGGGAACTCAGGAGTAGACCAAAGTGCAGGTTGGCGTTAGCGATCGTATCGACCCCGAGGGGCTCGATCTCAAAGAAAAAGTTGTTCACATTAACCGCGTGGCCAAGGTCGTGAAGGGTGGCCGTCGATTCCGTTTCGGCGCCCTCGTTGTGGTCGGTGACGGAGCCGGGCATGTCGGCTTTGGTGTGGGCAAGGCAAAGGAAGTTCCTGAAGCGATTCGCAAGGGGATTGACCGGGCCAAGAAATCTCTCATCAAAGTTCCTCTGCGTGAAGGCACGATTCCTTTCGGAATCGTCGGCCGTTACGGCGCGGGGAAGGTGATGATGCGTCCTGCGGGACCAGGTACCGGCGTCATCGCTGGTGGCGGCGTCCGTGCGGTTGTGGAAGCAGCCGGCGTTCAGGATGTTCTGACCAAATGTATCGGGTCGAACAATCCGCACAATATGGTTCGCGCGACCGTCGAGGCTTTCGTGAACCTGCGGTCTCCCGAGGAAGTGGCTGAGGCTCGTGGCAAGCAGCTCGCTGAGCTCGATATCGCCTGATTCGGAACTACGGGAAGGACTGAAAAACCATGGCGGCAAAAGGAAAAGTTCGGCGTCTGCGAATCGAGGATCTCGTCCGACGAATGAACCAGGACGACGAGTCTGCCGATCGGAGCTGGAAGGTCACTCTGAGCGGTAGCGAGATTGGCGGGACGCAGAGCCAGAGAGCAACTTTGCGTGGGCTCGGGCTGCGCAAGCGCGGCTCGTCCGCAGTTGTCAAAGATTCGCAGCCAGCTCGTGGCCGCATTCGCACGGTGGCCCATTTGGTCGCGGTGGAGGAAGTCTGAAATGGATCTCTCAAATTTAAGACCCTCCGCGGGTTCCTCCAAGAATCGCAAACGCGTTGGTCGTGGCCAGGGCTCCGGCTTGGGCAAGACGGCTGGCCGTGGTCACAAGGGCAGCAAATCTCGCGCGGGTGGCAGCACGAAAGTGGGCTACGAAGGCGGACAGATGCCGCTGCATCGTCGCTTGCCCAAGCGTGGTTTCTACAACCCCTTTCGCACCGAATACGAAGTCGTGAATCTCTCCGGCCTTACCGCTTTCGAGGCGGGCAGTGTCGTGGACCCGGCAGCCCTGCGTGCCGCAGGACTGGTCCGGAATACGAATATGCCGGTGAAGATTCTGGCCAAGGGATCAATTGATCGCAAGCTCACCGTGAAGGCTCAAGGCTTCAGCGGCGCAGCCCGGAAAGCGATCGAGGCTCAGGGTGGCGAGGTCGAGGTTCTAGCGTGACTACCGGGTTCTCCAATGCGCTGCGTGTTGAGGAGCTGAAGAAACGCCTTCTCTTCACAGCGGGGATGATGGCTGTCTACCGCATCGGTGTGGCCATCCCGACGCCGGGAATTGACGGTGCGGCGATGCAGTCGTTTTTTCAAGCGGCTGCCAATGATGTCTTCGGATTGGTGAACCTGTTTTCGGGTGGTGCTCTGGAGAGATTCTCCATTTTTGCGCTGGGAATCATGCCCTACATCAGCGCCTCCATCATTATCCAATTGCTTACCGTAGTCGTGCCGACTCTTGAGAACCTCAAGAAAGAGGGCGAGGCCGGGCGCCGCAAGATCACGCAATATACGCGTTATGGCACGGTCGTTCTGGCGCTGATTCAATCGATGTTTATCAGCGTCGGTCTGGAGCAGATCCAGACACCTGGTGGTGGAGGGGTTGTTTTCGAACCCGGTTGGTCCTTCCGCCTCATGAGCATGGTCACTTTGACCGCGGGCACAGCCTTTATCATGTGGCTTGGCGAGCAGGTGACCGAGCGCGGTATCGGAAACGGAATCTCGCTTGTGATCTTCGCCGGCATCGTATCCTCCTTGCCGTCCGCTGCGACTTCAACCTTCCAATTCATGAATGAGGGCGAGCTCAGCCTGTTCACGGTAATCGGCCTGCTTCTTTTCATGATTCTGACCGTTGGCGCCATCATTTATATGGAACGAGGCCAGAGACGGATTCCCGTTCAATACGCCAAGCGCGTCGTGGGTCGACGTCAGTATGGCGGCCAATCCTCTCATTTGCCTCTGAAGATCAACACAGCAGGCGTGATTCCCCCGATTTTTGCCTCATCATTGCTGATTTTCCCGGGGACCATCGCGAGCTTTGTGGAGCACCCGATTGCCGGTCAGGTCGCTGATGCGCTGCAACCCGGAAGCTGGATCTACAATATCGTTTACGTCGGGTTGATCGTCTTTTTCTGCTACTTCTACACAGCGGTGACCTTCGACCCTGTCGAGGTGGCGGACAATATGAAGAAGGTCGGCGGCTACATTCCCGGCATTCGTCCAGGGTCCAAGACGGCCGAGTTCATCGATCGGATTCTCACACGAATCACGCTGGGCGGTGCTATCTACATATCCGCTGTCTGTGTCTTGCCGACGGTGCTGATTCAGCAATTCAACGTCCCGTTCTTCTTTGGAGGAACCGCGTTGCTCATTGTCGTTGGCGTGGCGCTGGACACGGTTGGGCAGATGGAAACCCATCTATTGACGCGCAACTATGACGGCTTCATGAAGGGCGGACGTATCCGCGGGCGGCGCGGCTAGGTCGGATCCCAAGTGGCTGAGCACGGATTGCAATTGGTACTGCTGGGTCCTCCGGGAGCCGGCAAAGGTACCCAGGCTGATCTTCTGATTCAGAAGATCGTCATTCCCCATATCTCGACGGGGGATATTCTGCGATCCGAGGCTTCCAGAGGTTCCAAGTTGGGCCTCGAGGCCCGGAGCCTGATGGACCACGGCAAACTGGTTCCCGATGGGTTGATGCTGGGCATCGTGCAGGCCCGGATCGAGCAACCTGATTGTGCTGACGGTTTCCTGCTGGATGGCTTTCCAAGATCCAAACCGCAGGCCGAGGGCCTCGAGTCGATCTTGCGAGGATCGGCGATGAAATTCCTTGCCGCCTGTCTCGACGTTCCCGGTGACGAAGTTGTGGGGCGTCTTTCCGGTCGCCGTACCTGCCGCGAATGCGGTGCCATGTTTCACGTCGACTTCAGCCCTCCCAAGATCGCCGGTATCTGTGATCGCTGTTCCGGAGAGCTCTACCAGCGTGACGATGATCATGAAGAAGTGATCCAGGCGCGGCTGGAAATCTACCGCAAGGAAACTGAGCCACTTCTCGAATTTTACGAAAGCCGCGGGCAGTTGGTGAAGGTCGACGGTACAGGTTCGGCTCCTGAGGTCGCCGCCAGGCTGTTTCCTGCCTTGAGTGAACGCTTATGATCGTCCTTCGCCGTCAGGAAGAGGTTGAGGTGATTCGTTCGGCCTGTCGGACCGTGGGTGAAATTCTTCAACGTTTACGGGAAGAAGTTCGTCCCGGTATTTCAACAGGAGAGCTCGACCGACTGGCTGAGGCCTGGACAAAAAAGGCAGGTGCAGAACCGGCCTTCAAAGGTTACACCGTAGGCGGGAAGACGTATCCCTCAACGCTTTGCGTATCCATTAACGAGGAAGTTGTTCACGGTATGCCCAGTGACCAGCGGATTCTGCAGGATGGGGATATTGTCGGACTGGATTTTGGCGTCATTCGTGGGGGTTATTACGGGGATGGCGCAATCACGATCCCGGTTGGGAAGGTGACGAGCGAAGCGGATGATTTGATCCGTATCACCTCTGAATCTCTGGATCGGGGCATTGAAAAACTCTGTATTGGAAACCGTATTCGCGATATTTCCGCAGCGATTCAGAAGCACGCGGAAGCCGGCGGTTACGGTGTAGTGAAGGATTTTGTGGGACACGGCATCGGCCAACGGCTGCATGAAGATCCCCAGGTACCGAATTACGTAAGCAGGGGTCAGAACCCGCGAATCAAGGAAGGCATGGTGCTCGCAATCGAGCCAATGGTCTGTCTGGGGACGTGGGAAGTGGATGTGCTCGAGGATGGATGGACCGCAGTGACGCGGGACCGGAACATCGCCGCGCACTTTGAACATTCCGTAGCAGTGACGGCCAACGGGCCTGAAGTGCTGACGATAGCTGCATAAGAGGCTGATTTGCCCAGAGGCGAAGCAATTGAGGTTAACGGGACCGTGCAGGAGGCGCTGCCAAATGCCATGTTCCGTGTAACGCTCGAAAACGATCATAAGATTATTGCCCATATTTCGGGCAAAATGCGTAAACATTACATCAAGATTCTTCCTGGTGACAAAGTTACGGTGGAGCTTTCCCCCTATGACTTGAGCCGAGGTCGAATTACGTATCGAGCGAAATGAGGGTGAAGTTTTGAAGGTTCGAGCATCAGTCAAGAAGATCTGTCCCAAATGCAAGGTCATTCGGAGGCAGGGAATCGTTCGGGTGATTTGCGAGAACCCGCGTCACAAGCAGCGTCAGGGTTAGGGAGCGATTAGGCATGGCACGTATTGCAGGAGTGGATCTTCCGCATAACAAGAGAGCAGAAATTGCTCTCACTTATATCTACGGGATTGGTCGGACGAGCGCGCAGCAGATCTGCGATGAGGCCGGCGTGGATCGTAGCAAGAATTCGGACGCTCTGAGCGAAGAAGACCTCCAGAGTATCCGCAGCGTCATTGACGAGACCTACAAGGTCGAAGGCGACCTTCGTCGTGAAGTGACACTGAACATCAAAAGGTACGTCGAACTCGGTTGCTACCGTGGTTTGCGGCATCGACGCGGGCTGCCCGCGCGCGGCCAGCGCACCTCGACCAATGCAAGAACCCGCAAGGGACCGCGCCGTGCGATTGCCGGCAAGAAGCAGGCGCCCTCGAAGGGCTGAGCCAATCCATCTGATTTGAGCGAAAGGGCCGTTCCGGCCCGACGCCTTTACGAAAAAAAAGCAGGGAGAAAGACCGAATGTCGAATCCGGAAGATACTCCGGAAGCAGTCACCGAAGAAGCACCCGCCCCGGCGGCCGCTTCGGAAGAGACCGCTGCTGCATCTCCAGCCACGGCTGCCCCCAAGCGCAAAAAGGGCAAGCGGATCGTGGCCGAAGGAGTGGTGCATATCCACTCCACTTTCAACAATACGATCGTCACCATCACTGATACGCAAGGTGGAGCGATCTCGTGGGCAAGTGCAGGTTCCGTGGGCTTCAAGGGCTCACGAAAAGGCACTCCCTTCGCAGCCCAGTTAGCTGCGGAGAATGCGGCCAAGAAAGCTTCGGATCAGGGTATGCGATCCGTTCAGGTCCTGGTGAACGGACCCGGTGGTGGTCGAGAGCCTGCTTTGCGTTCCTTGCAGGGCGCCGGGTTTGCCATCACGGCAATCCGCGATGTTACGCCTATTCCGCATAATGGTTGTCGCCCCCCCAAGCGCAGACGCGTCTGAAGCGGTGAGACCGACCCAAGGGCAGAGTCAGAGTGCTATCGGAGCGCTCACCGACGACTCTGTCGATCAAGCAAACCTTCGTCGTTGAACTCTATTCGAATTAGCCGGGAGACCGGGACGAAAACGAAATCGGGAGAATCCAGTTGAACTCTTATTCACTGAATTGGCGAGAGCTGACCAAACCTCAGCGACTCGAAGCTGACGCGAAGACCATGAAAGACACCTACGCCAAGATCGAGTGCGAGCCGCTCGAGCGAGGCTTTGGTACGACTCTCGGGAATTCGCTCCGTCGGATTTTGCTGTCCTCACTTCGAGGAGCGGCGATCACATCGGTTCGCTTCGAAAATACCCTCCATGAGTTCTCCACAATCGATGGAGTGGTCGAGGACGTCACCGATATCATCCTGAACCTCAAGGAGGCTCGTTTCCGTCTCCATGACGGTGCAGAACACACCTCGGCACGCATCAATGTGTCCGGGGAGAAGGCGGTCACCGCCGGCGATATCGAGTGCGGTCCTGAGTTGGAGGTCCTCAACCCGGGCCATGCGATTGCCAACCTGGGCAAGGGCGGACAGCTCACGGTCGATCTCACCATCGAAGCGGGTCGAGGTTATGTGCCGGCTGACAGAAACAAGGACGATAGCGCGCCGGTGGGAACCATTGCCATCGACTCGATCTTCTCCCCGATCCGCAAGGTCAATGTGAATGTGACCAACGCTCGGGTGGGTCAGCGCACCGATTACGACAAGCTCGCCATGGAAATCTGGACCGATGGGAGCGTCAGTCCCCTGGATGCCATCGCCTACTCGGCGCGCATCCTTCAGGACCAGCTCAATATCTTCATCAACTTCGAAGAGCCGGTCGAAGCGCCGGTGGCCGTCCCGGAAGAAGTCGGCTCGGATCTGAACGAGAACCTCTTCAAGACCGTCGACGAGTTGGAGCTTTCGGTCCGATCGGCCAATTGTCTCCAGAATGCCGACGTTCGTTATATCGGGGAATTGGTGCAGCGAACCGAAGCCGAGATGCTCAAGACCAAGAACTTCGGTCGTAAATCTCTCAACGAGATCCGCGAGCTTTTGACCGATATGGGATTGTCGCTCGGGATGCGGTTGGACAACTTCCCGTCTCGGACGGAACTGGAACAGCGACGAATGGCCCTCGAGGGGCAGTCCTGAGATCCTTCTCGGGAAAACGAAAGCGATAGATACGGACGAACCATGCGACACATGAAAGCTGGCAAGAGACTGGGTCGATCATCGGCCCACCGCTCTGCACTCTACCGAAATCTGGTGGCCGAACTCATCAAACGGGATCGAATCGAAACCACGGACGCCAAGGCGAAAGAGCTTCGTCGGATCGCCGATCGCATGGTGACGCTGGGCAAGCAGGGTACATTGGCCGCCCGCCGTCGGGCGGTGGCTTTTGTAGGTAACCGCGACGCCGTGAGCCGCCTTTTTGACGAAGTCGCACCGCGATTTGCCGACCGACCGGGTGGTTATACCCGTGTCACGAAGTTGGGCGTACGCCGCGGGGACGCTGCGGCGATGTCGGTGATTGAGTTCACCGGTTCGGGAGAAGACCTTCCCGCCAAGAAGAAACCGCGCCGCAAGCCGGCTGCTGAAAGCTGAGCCTTTTATTGGACCACCAGGCTCTTCTTCGTTTGTGGAGAAGCAGAGGTTTGACCCGCACAAACTAAGTCGGTAGCTCCTCTTCGTGGTACCGGAACGTCGGAGGAGTCGAAGGTGAAGAGCCGCATCGAGGGTTTACTCTCCGAGGCGCTGATTCGTGCCTCGGAAGCCGGACAGCTGGTAAGCCGAGTGGCACCGGCAGCGACTCTGGAGAGTCCGAAGGACAGAGATCATGGCGATCTCGCGAGTAATATCGCGATGATCCTCGCCAAGCCTGAGAAAAAGGCGCCCCGTGTCATCGCGGAGATCCTGATCGAGAATGTGGAGGACCCAGCTGGCTGGGTGGAATCGATCGAGATTGCTGGCCCCGGATTTCTCAATTTCCGAGTGAAGCCGGAGCTTTTTCGCACACTCATGGTCGATCTGGCCTCCGATTCTGCCCTGGGCATCTCCAAATTCGGCGAGGGGCGTCGGGTTCAGGTGGAATTTGTCAGCGCGAATCCGACAGGTCCCCTGACTGTTGGGCACGGCCGGAATGCCGTTCTGGGTGATTCGATCGCGCGAGTTCTCGAGGCGACCGGCCATGACGTCCATCGCGAGTACTATTTCAACAATGCCGGCCGTCAGATGAAGGTTCTTGGAGATTCGGTGCGCGGCCGGTATCTGGAGTTGGTCGACGAACCGGCGGACTTTCCCGAAGACGGCTATCAGGGCGATTATATCCGCGAGGTTGCCGCGGGGCTCCGGGATGCGCATGGCCGGGACCTTGTAGGGCATCAGGGAACCGCTTTTCGGGATGCTGCCGAAGAGGCGATTTTTCGCGAGATTCGAGAAACGCAGGAACGCCTCGGGATCCGGTTCGACGAGTTCTTCAACGAGGACACGCTCTACGCGAGCGGGTCGATCGATCGGGTTCTGTCGGAGTTGGAAAAACGGGGATTGGTCGATCGCCGCGAAGGTGCTGTATGGCTGCTCGGCGAGAAGGTTGGCCTCCCCAAGGACCGTGTTCTGGTGAAAAGTTCAGGTGAGCCGGCCTATCGCCTTCCGGATATCGCCTACCACGAAAATAAGCTGGGCCGCGGCTTTGATGAGATTGTCGACGTGCTTGGTGCCGACCATATTGCCGAAAATCAGGAGGTGAAGGCTGGTTTGGCGGGGCTGGGTCTGCCGGCCGAGCGCATCCGCGCGGTGATCTATCAATTTGTCACCCTCACCAGGCACGGGGAGCAGGTGAAGATGTCCACGCGCCGAGCCGAGTATGTCACGCTCGATGATCTCATCGACGAGGTTGGCACGGACGCCGTTCGCTTCTTCTTCCTCAGTCGGAAATCGGACACGCATCTGGAATTCGATCTGGAATTGGCCAAGAAGCGTTCGACCGATAATCCGGTCTATTACGTGCAATATGCCCACGCCCGCATCGCCAACCTTTTTGCGCAGGCGGGCGAGAAAGGGGTCAGCCTGCCGGAGGGGAATCCGACGCTGGCTGATCTGGCTCCCCTCGTTTTGCGCGAGGAGCAGGAGCTGATCACAGCGGCGGCGGCCTATGCCGAAGTTGTCGAGATGGCCGCCCGGGAACTCGAGCCCCACCGGCTGGTTTTCTATCTGCAGGATTTTGCGGCACTCTTGCACCGTTTCTACAACCAGCACCGAGTGCTCGGGGATGCCGAAGAGCCGCGGAGGCGCGCGCGCCTCTTCCTTTTGCGCCTCGTGCAGCGAGTTGTGGCCGACGGATTGTCGGTTCTGGGCGTCTCGGCACCAGATAGGATGTGAACAATGGCAGGCAGTGGGCGGCGGTTCGAGTTCGGATGGTTGGAGGTTCTGGGACTGATCCTGGCTTTTGCCGGCGGATCGGCGGTTGTCTTTTTTCTTGGCATTTTTGTCGGAAAGGGATTGCAGGAGAGTCGTGTCCGCAGCGAGGAACACGTCGTTCGTTTGCCCATCGATGGACCGGCGCAGGCCAGGACTCGGCCTGCAACCAAGCCAACTTCGCTTGCCGTAGCGCAGCAGGCGCAACGATCGCCTGAGCCAAGGCCGACATCGCCATTCCGCCTTGCCGTCAAACCGGCTCCGACGGCGACGCGCGCACCTCGAGTTGCCCCCACGAGAGTCCCCCCGCGCGTTGCCCCGACAATGGCACCGGCTCCCGTGCAGACGCGCACGCCGGTGCGGCCAGCCCCGACACCGAGGCCGACGGTGAATATGGTGGACGCGGGCACCTGGGCTGTTCAGGTGAATGCGACGAAGGATCCTGCGACAGCGGATCGTTTGATCCGACAGCTGGAAGGCAAGGGCTACCCGGCCTATCTCTTCAAGGTCCGTTTGCGCGGGGAGACCTGGTATCGAGTGCGAGTGGGGCGGTTTGCGACGATGGAGCAAGCGACCTCGATGGTGGTCCGACTCAAGAACAAGGAGCGGTATCCACGCGCGTTTCTGGTGGAGGAGTAGCGATCATGAGGATCTATCCTACTCAGCCTCAGTTTGAGCGCTTGGCCTCCGGGGTCACGCACGTTCCGGTCTGGACCGAGGTGCTTGCCGATCGTGATACGCCAGTGACGGCTTTCCAGAAAATCCACCGCGGCGGTGAAGGCTTTCTGCTCGAGAGTAATGAGGGCGGCGAGCAGTGGGGCCGCTACAGTTTTTTGGCGACCGAGCCGGCTGCGATCATTCGAGCCACGGGCCGCGAGATGACGGTCTCCTGGGCTGACGGTCGCGCCGAGAGCTTCCACGACGTCGATCCGTTGCTGGAGCTGCGCCAGATCCTTGCGCAATTCGTCATGGCCGAAGTTCCTGAATTGCCGCGCTTGCGGGGCGGTCTGGTCGGTTGGATTGGTTATGATGCCGTGCGGCTCATCGAAGATCTGCCCGAGCCACCACCTGCCGCAATGGTCTTGCCCGACCTGGCCTTGCTGCTGGTCGATACTTTGGTGATCTTTGATAATCGGGAGCAGAAGATTTTGCTGCTCACCCACGCGGATGTGCGCGCTGGTGGCGACCTTGAAGAGGCGCGCGCCCAGGCGGTTGCCAAACTTGAAGAGCTGGCCCTTCGGCTGGAGGCTCCCGCGCCGGTCTTGCAGGGGCGGATCGGAATGACCTCGCCGGGTGAGGTCGAGTCGAATATGACCGAGGATGCCTACAAGGATCTCGTCGGCCGCGCGAAAGAATATATCGTTTCCGGCGACATCATTCAGGTTGTTCTCGCCCAGCGTTTCAGTCGGTCGACTCATGCCGCCCCGTTCGATGTTTATCGCTGCTTGCGGTCCATCAATCCTTCGCCCTACCTGACCTACCTCGAGTTGGATGGCTTTGCGGTCGTCAGTGGCTCTCCGGAGGTTCTGGTGCGCCTCGAGCAAGGGGTGATGACGGTTCGCCCCATTGCCGGAACCAGGCCCCGCGCGGCGGACCCTCTGGAAGACGGTCGTCTGGCGGAAGGCCTTCTCGCGGACCCCAAGGAGCGAGCGGAGCACGTGATGCTGCTCGACCTGGGGCGGAACGATGTTGGCCGGGTTGCCGAGCCAGGGTCGGTGAAGGTCACTGAGGAATTCAAGATCGAGCGCTATTCGCATGTGATGCATATCGTTTCGAATGTGGAAGGGCGGGTAGCCGCCGAGTTCGATGCGATCGATGCGCTGCGTGCTGCGTTTCCGGCAGGCACCCTGTCCGGAGCGCCCAAGGTTCGTGCGATGGAGATTATCGACGAACTCGAGCCAGTCAGTCGAGGACTCTACGGCGGCGCCCTCGGCTATCTGGGTTTCGATGGAGCCATGGATACGGCAATCACGATCCGCACGGCTCTGATGCAGGACGGAAAAGCCTGGGTGCAAGCGGGGGCGGGCATCGTCTACGACTCGGATCCGCAGTCTGAATACGAGGAGTGCGTCCGGAAGTCCCGCAGCGTATTTGCGGCCATCGAGATGGCGGAAGCTCTCGGGTGATTCAGCGATGATTCTCATGATCGACAACTATGATTCCTTCACGTGGAATCTCGTACAGTACCTTTTTGAGTTGGGCGCCGAGGTCGAAGTGGTCCGGAATGATCAGCTGAAGCTTGCCGACGTGCAGCAGCGAAACCCGGCCGCGATCGTACTGTCTCCGGGGCCCAAAACGCCCGAAGCTGCAGGCGTCTCGGTTCCGATTGTCCGGGAATTCGGCGGAAGAACGCCGATTTTGGGTGTTTGCCTCGGTCATCAATCGATCGGGGCTGCCCTCGGCGGAAAAATTGTCCGCGCTCCTCGGATCATGCACGGCAAGACTTCGCCCATCCAGCACACGGGGACCGGGATATTTCAGGACCTCCCTCAGGATCTGGAAGCGACGCGTTACCACTCGCTGGTGATCGAACCGGCATCCCTCCCGGCGGATCTGGATTTGACGGCATGGACCTATGATGGGGATGAAAAAGTGATCATGGGCGTCCGTCACAAGGAATGGTTCCTTGAGGGTGTGCAATTTCACCCGGAGTCCATTTTGACGAGCGAAGGCAAGTCTTTGCTGGCCAACTTTCTCGAAGAGGTATCGCGATCGTGATTGCTGACGACGTTTTACGAAAAGCCCTGAGTGTTCTGGCCTCCGGGGAAAGGCTGCCGGCCGACGCTACAGGTGCAGCTGTCGAGGCACTGATCAGCGGCGAAGCTTCTTCGGTTCTCGCGGCAAGTTTTTTGACGGGCCTGCGGGTTCAGGGAGAGTCTGCAGACCAACTGGTGAGTGCAGCGCGAGCTTTACGGAAGCACTCGAGTCGGGTCTCCACACACCAGAAGCCGCTTGTGGATACCTGCGGAACCGGAGGCGATGGTCAGAGCACCTTCAGTATTTCGACAGCCTCGGCCCTGGTTGCCGCGGGCGCAGGTGCCGCTGTCGCCAAGCACGGAAACCGAGCAGCTTCAGGAAAATTCGGCGGTGCGGATACGCTCGAGGCCCTCGGTGTGGCTATTGAGCTTTCGGCAGACGGTTCCGGTCGCTGTCTGGACGAAGCCGGAATCGCCTTTCTGTTTGCTCGCCGACTTCATCCTGCGATGCGACACGTTGCGCCGATTCGATCCGAGTTGAAGATCCGTACGATTTTCAACCTCCTGGGCCCACTGATCAATCCCGCGGGTGTCCGCCGGCAGGTGATCGGCGTGCCCTCACGCGAGGCATTGACTTTGGTCGCAGAGGCCCTCGCGGAGCTTGAGGTTGAGCACGCATTGGTCGTTCATAGTCGTGATGGTCTGGACGAAATCTCGCTTGCTGCCGAGAACGACCTGATCGAGGTCCGCGAGGGCAAGCTCCGGTCGTTCACGCTGTCGGCCGTGGACCTCAAACTATCGGAAGTGTCGCCCGCCGACTTGCGGGCGGAGACTTTGGAGGATTCTGTCCGCATCGTCCGACAGATTCTGGCAGGTGAGCCAAGCCCGCAAGCGGATGTTGTGGCGGCGAATACGGGTGCGGCGCTGTATGTGGCCGGGCTCTCGGAAACGATCGAGGATGGTGTCAAAAAAGCCCAGGCATCGATGAGCTCGGGTGCGGCCGCTGATGCTCTGGCGCGGCTGGTCGAGATATCCAATCGCGAGTTCGCGCGAGGGGATGTGGCATGAGTACAAATCCCGAGGTTCCGGATATTCTGGCGAGGATTGTCGAGGTCGAGAAGGACGTCGTGGCTCGAGCGAAGAGAGAGATTTCGGTCGCCGAACTGCAGGCGGCTCCTCGCTACGCGGCCGATCGGCGCAGTCTGCAAGGCGCTCTGCGGCGACATTCCCCAGCCGTGATTGCCGAGTGCAAGAGGCGGTCTCCGTCCAAAGGGGTTCTGCGCGACCCGTATCGCCCTGTGGAGATTGCTCGTGGCTACGAGCAAGCCGGAGCGGCCGCCCTATCCATTCTGACCAACGAAGATTTCTTCGGCGGTAGTCTCGCGGATCTGAAGGCTGTTCGTGACGAGGTCGAGATTCCGCTGCTGCGCAAGGATTTCGTGATTGACGCCTACCAGTTGGAAGAGGCGCGCGCGGCGGGCGCAGATGCCGCATTGCTTATTGCCTCGGTATTGGAGGTCCGGGAGTTGGTGGATCTGACGCAGGCGGCGACGGCGATCGGCCTCGAAGTTCTCGTTGAAATCCATGAAGAGCGGGAACTGGAATCGGCTCTGGCGAGCGGGGCTGCCTTGATCGGGATCAACAATCGAAACTTGCATACCTTCGTCACGGATTTGGCGACGACCGAGCAGCTGGCCCCCGCCATCCCCGCCGACCGGCTCATTGTTGCCGAGAGCGGGCTCAATTCTGGCGCCGATTTCCGGCGCCTCGCGAGCGCAGGAGCGGGTGCTTTTCTTGTCGGCGAAGCATTTATGACCGCGGATGTCCCCGGCGATCGTCTCGCGACCTTGCTGGCCGAGGTATCCGCGTCGGAATCGGCGTAGGCATCCGATGGCGGTTCTGGTCAAGATTTGCGGCGTCACAACCCCGGCCGATGCCCGCATGGTAGCGGCGGCCGGAGCGGATATGATCGGGCTCAACTTCTATCACCAGAGCAAGCGGTTCGTGGACCTTGCTGCGGCTGTCGAGATCTCCGAGCAAATCCCGGATGATGTATGGCGCGTGGGGGTTTTTGTGAACTCGGACCGAATGGAGGTCGAGGAGGCTCGCCTCGCGGCCAGGCTTCATGCCGTGCAATTTCACGGCGATGAGCCGCCTGAAATGCTTCTTGGCTGGCCGTGTCCTGTCATTCGCGCGATTCGTGTCTATGATGAAGGAAGTATAGCGGCTGCGGTCGACTCTGAAGGGCCTGATTATTATCTCTGCGAAGGTGGAGCCGATGGCGGGTTTGGCGGAGCCGGGGTGGGTTTCGACTGGAACCTGGCTCGGCAGGTGCCGGCAGGGCAACTGATCGTCGCCGGAGGTTTGAATCCGGGCAACGTTGCGCAGGCAGTGCAGGCAACGAGGCCCTTTGCTGTTGATGTGGCAAGCGGGGTTGAATCCAGCCCCGGCTGCAAGGACCAGGAAGCGACGTTGGAGTTTATCCAGAATGCAAAATCAGCCTGATCGAAAGGGACATTTCGGCTCGTTCGGAGGCCGCTACGTGAGCGAGACGCTCATGCCGGCGCTCGTGGAGTTGGAGGAGGCCTACCGGAGGATTCGGCGAGACCCGGAGTTCAAGAAGGAGTTTCGCGAATTGCTCTCGGAGTACGTCGGTCGCCCGACGCCTCTGACGCATGTGTCGCGCCTCAGTGATCAATTGGGTGGTGCGCAGATCTGGCTCAAACGAGAAGATCTCTGCCACACGGGTGCTCATAAAATCAACAATACCATCGGCCAGATTCTGATCGCCCGGCGGATGGGGAAGAAACGGATCATTGCGGAGACGGGCGCGGGGCAGCACGGGGTTGCCTCGGCAACTGCCGCCGCACGCTTCGGCCTCGAATGCGAAGTTTTCATGGGCGCGGAGGATGTGCAGCGTCAGTCTCTGAACGTGTTTCGCATCAAGTTGTTGGGCGCCAAGGTTCGGGTGGTGGAAAGTGGTAGCCGGACCCTCAAGGATGCGATGAATGAAGCCCTACGCGACTGGATCACAAACGTCGAAGACACGTTTTATATGATCGGATCGGCGGCCGGCCCCCATCCCTATCCCATGATGGTGCGGGATCTGCAGTCGGTCATCGGTACCGAGACGAAGCGGCAATATCGCAAGATTATTGGGGGACTGCCCGATGTCCTGGGCGCGTGCGT
>DLYX01000471.1:0-2364 GCA_003447545.1 Deltaproteobacteria bacterium
TTGCTTGGAGCAGGTCCTTGATGAAGCTCTGGAATTGACAGTCGTTCCGGAGTCGCCGAGTGGAGCTTTTTCCAAGCCGGTGGCGGCGGTCGAAGCGGATTCGGGATGGTATGTTGCCGAGCAGGCCGGCAGCATCCGTCGCTTTGTGCCACCGCGGCGGCAAGATGGGGATTTCCCCTCAACATCGTCTGAGCTGGTGCTCGATCTTCGCGAGCGGATTGCCGGCGCAGGCCCCGACGAGTTTTGGGAAATTGGCCTTCTGGGGCTGGCCCTGCATCCGGACTTCCCCAACGACCCTCGCGCCTTTGTCCACTACACGGTGCCCGTGCCACTGACCCCGGATCAGGAGGATGCGGACTGGTGGGACAAACCGGCGCGATCCATTATCGCGAGCTTCGAGTACGATGAAACGCGTGGAATTTTCGATCCGGAGAGTCAGGAAATCCTGCTCGATCTTTATCAGCCAGGACTTTGCCACAACGGTGGGAGCGTTCTGTTCGACAAAAGCGGATACCTTTTGGTGTCGTTTGGCGATGGTTGCCGAGACAAGATGACGTCACAGGATGTGATGAGCTTCTACGGGTCGCTTCTGCGGATCGATATCAATGGAAGAGACGACGATCGTGGCACCCCCTTTCGGATTCCACCGGACAACCCCTTTGCGAGCACCTCTGGCTATGCCCCGGAGGTGGTCTCCTACGGACTTCGTAACCCATGGCGAGTCACCGTCGACCGCGAAACCGGGGAGGTCTGGGCGGGAGATGTTGGGGCGGAATTACGCGAGGAGGTCAATCGGATCGCATTGGGCGTCAACGCAGGTTGGCCACGGTTTGAAGGGTTTCGCCCCAAGCAGGATGGAAGCCTTGCTCCCAATGGCGATTCTGTCGGTTTCCCCGTGACGTCGCTCTGTCGCGGTGAGGCGTCCTCCTTTTCAATCACCGGAGGCTACGTCTATCGAGGCTCGGCGATTCCCGATCTGGTGGGTACCTATGTCTTTGCTGACGGAATGTCCGGGACTCTCTTCGGGATTCCGGCCGATTCGACCCAGCGTGTGGCCCCAAGAATTCTTGGCGCGGTTCCGGGAGCTGTAATCAGTTCGTTTTTCGAAGATGCTGCCGGCGAACTCTATGTTCTTGATCGCAATCGAGGCCAGATTTTTTCTCTCGTAGGGGGCCCCCGGCACCGCAGCCACCCGTGCGGTTGTCGAGAAACCGATTCGTTACCTATCTGCAACCGACGGAGCCCCGGGCTGGGTCTGTCCGTTGGGAAGTGAATCAGACTTTTTTCTCGGACCATGCGGCCAAGGAGCGTTGGTTTCTTCTCCCCGAAGGGGAACGCATTGATGTGGACCCGGAAACCGGCAACCTCATCTTTCCGGTGGATACAGATTTCGTGAAGGCCTTTCTCCGGGACGATTCCTGGCTGGAGACTCGTCTGCTGCGACGAATTGAAGATGACCATTGGCGAGGTTGGACTTGGGAGTGGTCCGAGGAACAGGACGATGCTCTTTTGGTGGATGTGGCCAAGGTGGTTCCGGTTGGAGATTCACGCTGGTACTTTCCGGGACGCGGCGATTGCCTGCGATGCCATACCGCCGCTGCAGGACATACACTAGGCCTGAACATCGCCCAACTCTCATCGCGTACGGGGCCGGGGGGCCCTGATCAGCTTGATGAGTTGCTCGAAAGTGGCCTGCTGCAAATCTCTCCCGCGGAACTGGCCTCCTTGCGCGAGCGGTTCCCGCCAATTCCGGCGCTGGATGACGAGAGTGTTTCAATCAACGACAGGGCCCGCGCCTTTCTTCAGGTGAATTGCTCCAGTTGTCACCGGCCGGATGGTCCCGGTGACGGAAAAATGGATTTGCGCCGGGAGACCGCACTGCTGGATATGGGGATCTGTGACGTCGACCCCTCCGTTCCCTGGTCGGACGTGCAGGATGCCCGGATTGTCGCCCCGGGAGAACCCGATCGATCTGTTCTGCTGGCGCGTCTGCTCGCCACCGGCCGCGGCCGCATGCATCCCTACCGACTCGAGATTGATCATGTAGGCGCCGATTTGATCAGGCGTTGGATCGATGAGTTGGACTGTAGTTGATCGGGGATTCTGATTTCGAAAAAAGTCAAAATGAGTCGGGGGAGGTGTGCGACCAAGCGTGTGTTCGTACTGGCGGTACAAACCCGGGATCCCGAGTCTTAGCCCAGCCCATCGATGCCCGCACTATTCCAGAGTCCGTCGATGAACAGGTGGGCGGTGCTATCGCACCTGACCTCGCTACCCACTTCGACGGTATCCGGTCCGATGAACGTGATGTCATAGTTCAAGACACAGATCCCTGAATCACAGCCCTCCGAAACATAAGGAACA
>DLYX01000471.1:2633-8595 GCA_003447545.1 Deltaproteobacteria bacterium
TCATAACCCCCCAGCCGGTCTGTGGGCTGATGCGCGTGAGCGTCAGGGTGGAGTCGGTCAGGATCGCACCATTTGAGGTCTGCACAAATAGATACTCCGAGCCCTTGTTGTTGGAGTCACCACAAGAAGCGGCAAGGAGCATGACGGCGGTACCGAACCCCGACCCCAAGTTGAAACCAGGTGGGTGAGCGCCCCCGAATTGGAGCCTGACCAAACGCAATCTGGATGGCTTAGGGATGCATTTTTATCGGACTGGGGAACCACGCTGACCGAGACCAAGCGAACTTCGAGCTCGATGCTCTATTCCTGGACTACGCGCAAGGGGCCGCAGCTTGGAAATGGGGCCACACTGGCGATTTCTTTGAAGATCTCTCCGCCTGAGCAGAGCCGCGGCTAACTGGCCCGTGCGTGCGTGCTGCGGCTGGGTCGGAATTCACGGACCGAGATTGTCGCTGCGCCTCCAAGTCCGCTTTGGCCGGTTGCCAAGAGCGAGCGTTTGAAGAACGAGGCAGGCTGACAGAATACGATATTGACTCCCGTTCGGTGAAGATATTGAATAAGCTCAACAAATTTCCTTTGAGACTCGCCTTGATTGGGCAAGGAGCGAAGTAGATGATCCTGATGAAAAGATGTCCTGCGTTTTGTCGCGGAAGAACCGCGTGTCTGACCAGCGTCTGCTTGCTGCTCGCCCTTCTGGTGTTCCCGCTCTCGGTCTTTGCCCGAATCAATGCGGCAAGCCAGATGGAAGTCCCGCTTCCCTCGGCTTTGGGCGAACCGCTCACCCTTCAGGCGGGCAATGGTTTTGGCTCGGTTTCGGATAGTATTGGAATCGCGGTTCCGCCGGGGCGAAGAGGCATTCGCCCACAGATCAATCTGGGATATAGTTCGGTTGGCGGCGGCGGAATCCTGGGGGCCGGCTGGGGCCTCAGCTTCGGTGGTCGTGTGGAACGCTGGAGGGGCGATGGTACGCCGCGTGCGGCGTCGATCGTTTCGGGAGAGGCCAGCGATCGATACTCCTATGTCCTTGGTGGCGCGGGGGGGGAGCTCCACGATGACAACGAAGATGGCGTCTACCGAGCCGCTGTCGAAAACGTCTATCGTCCTTTTCGCAAGGAGGGTGATGGTTGGGTTGTCTACGACGGCCAGGGGAATCTCTATACTTTTGGCGAAACCCCCGGGAGCCGGATCGATGGGGAGCTATGGCTGCTTGAGCGACTCCAGGACAAGTCGGGGAATGCGATGTCCTGGGTCTATGGAGTCGAATGCGACGCCTTGCCGGGGCCCGGCTGTGATGGCACAAACCGGAATCTGTACCCCCGGGAAATTCGTTACACTGGTTATGCGCCGACGAGCGATGCCGGCACGAACCTCGTTCGCTTCGAGTACGAAGAGCGCCCCGACCGCCGCCTTTCGATGCGGCGCGGTGTAAGAGAAGTTCAGAGTCTCCGTCTCGCAGGAATCAGCGTCTGGGCCGGCGATGCGCTCGTCCGGCGCTATCGCTTCGGGTACACCCGCTACGCCGAGGGCCCGTCAAGACTGAGCGAAGTCCTGATGGTCGGCGCCGATGATGAGACCGAGGTCGTGCTGCGGACCGCAGAGTACAGCGAGCGGCAACTGGGATGGCCCGGCGCGATCCCGGCGAACCTTCCGGTGGATCTCGCGGATGCCGAGGGCGTCGGAACCGGGGTCCAGTTGATGGATGTGAACGGGGATACCCTCGCGGATCTGGTCGATGATGGAGAGTCCATCTACCTCGGGGATGGCGCCGGATCGTTTGTTTTCAGCGCCGCCTGGACCGCTGCCCTTGCCGCAGTCCCCTCGGCGACCGTCGATGGAGATGGCATCGATACGGGTGTGCGGTTCCTGGATGTCAATTCCGATGCGCGGCCCGATATTCTGGTCGCGAAGCTCGACAATAGCGGTCAACCCGTGAGTGCGGTCTATCTCAACACGGGCTTCGGTTGGAGCCAAGATAGCCTTCGCAGCACATCGCTCGAGGATCTATCCTCTCTCGCCATCGGCCTCGCCGACCCTTCGGGCACAACGGCTTGCCGAGCGCCTCTTTGCACGGATCTCGGGACGAACCCACCATCGGGTTGCTCGCCGGCCTATTGCACCGGTGACGAGGAGACCGATCCGGAAGATTGTGTCGTGGTTGAAGAAGGGGAGGAAGAACTCCCGGTATGCCCCGGCGTCTCCGAGGGGTATTCCGATCCCGTTCCGGAGCCATTCTCGATCGTTGGTAAACTCGGTGAGTACCGCGGTGTCGAGATGGGCGACATCAATGGAGACGGTCTGGTCGATATCGTCTGGTCGATGCAATTCGACCAGACGCGATTCCTCGACGAGATTCCCCGCATGGTTCGAGCGGTATTTCTGAATGGCGGTGAAGACAACCCGGGCTGGATTCAGAGCAACGCACTTTCGAATGCACTGGCCGAAGTACTTACGAACAACGCGAATGGAGATGGTTCGGCCGCGGGCTTCATGGTCGAAAACGAGTACAAGGGGTACTCGATCAGCGACGTTAACGGAGACGGCTTCGGCGACATCGTCCGCTCAATCGAGGGTCAACAGGCTGTTTACCTCGGAAACGGGCAAGGCTGGGATCTCGACCCATCCTACACCGGTTCGATGGCGTCCAACGAGATCTTCGCCCTCGCTTCGGATTTCGCAAGCTCGGGGCAGATCCCGATCGATTTCAATGACGATGGGCTACCGGATTATCTCGAAGCCGCCGGCAGCGACGTCAGGGCATTGCGCAATACGGGCGAGGGGTGGGTGCCGGATACCGCCATGGAGGGTGCGATTGTCGAAACCGGTATGGCGTTTGTCGGCGCAGAAGGGAAACTTACAGGAGTTACTCTGGCGGATATTGACGGCAATGGCTTGATCGATCTGATCGAGGCCAAGGAAGGTGGGACGCAGCGGATTGTAGCAGGTGCCGATCTTCGATCAGGGCTTCTGACGAGAACGGCAGGGGTTTTTGGGCAAACCATGGAGGTCGACTGGGTCGCCTCTTCGACCTTCGACAACGTTACCTCTTCCGGACTGCACGGGATGCCCGTTGTCCTTGCGGTTGCATCCGAGGTTCGTCGTTCAGACGGACGAGGCCACACTTATGTCGAGTCCCTCAGTTATGAAGGCGGACTGTACGAAGCGACCGGTTTTCGGGGTTTCGCGACGGTCTCCTCGACCCCGGGCGCGGGCCTTCGGAAGGAAACGGATTTCTACCGGGACGAAAAGCGTAATGGGCAACCGAGAGAAGTTCGTTCCCGGGATACCTCCGGCAATCTTCGCTCGCTGAGTTCTACCGAGACGGAGGTGGTGGCGGCCGAACTCGGAGTCGAGCAGGTTCTTCTCAGGACGACGACCACTACCCGCTATGCCGACGACGGAGTCACGGTGACGACACAGTCGGGGGTTGAACGTGAGTACAATTCGTTCATGCAGGCGACCATCGTCCGGACGGATCCTGATGTGGAGATTGGCGGCGACGAAAATGCGGCGCATTACGACTGGCTGACGGACGAAAGTGCCGGGTTTTGGGGCTTCCTCGCGCGTGTCCAGGCGCGTGGTCCTTCCGACGAGATTCTCTCGGAGGTCGTTCATGAGCATGACGCGTCGGGTCGGCCTATAAGGTCGAAGGATCTCGTTTCACCCGGCAATTACCTCGTTACCGAATTGTCGTATGATGAGTTCGGCAACGTGGTCGCTGTGACAGATCGCAATGGTGCGACGACAAGCTTCGGTTACGATGCGACCGGCGCTTTTCGTACCAATGCGACGGACCCCCTCGGCCGAACAAGCGCCAGTGAATACGATCCTCGTTTCGGCACCCTGACCGCAGACGTCGACGCCAGCGGGAATCGCACGGAAACGACCTATGACGTTTTCGGTGGCAAGAAGATGGTTGTTAAACCGGGGGACGAGGCGTCGCCTCATGGCACGGTCACGTTTGCCCTGCTCGACCTCGGGAAACCGAACGCGCAACGCTTCGAGATCCGCTATACGGAAACGGTCGGGACCTCGGATCAGTTCCTGACCGTACAATCGTTTGATGGGTTGGGCCGGATTTACGAGCGCCGCCAGGATGGAGCGGGAGGTCGCGAGATCGTCACGCGGGTGGAGTTTGATGCGGCCGGTCTTCCGGCGCGCACCAGTCTGCCTTTTTTCGAGGGCGATATTCCGGAGTTTGCTTCGGTTACGCGCGATGATCTCGGCAGGTTGGTCGAGATCGAAGATGCACTGGGCTATCGCATCTCGATTGCACACCAGGGACTTTCCACAGAGACAGTGGATGGCCGAGGCGGTGTGACGCGCCTGGTCTCCGACACGGCAGGCAACACGACGCGGATCGAGCGAGTGCTGGACGGAACTCCGCTGGTCACGACCTACGATTATACACCCGACGGACGTATCGCCGAGGTGGTCGATGCGCAGGGGAACGCGACGCTCGTGGAGCACGACTTGGTTGGTCGAAGGGTGCGCATGGAAGACCCCTCTGTCGGCGTGTTCCGTTATGACTACGATGGCGAAGGTCGCCTCGTCGGTCAGACCGGCCCCGACGGAGGGCTCACCCAAATCGTCTACAACGCAGCGGGTGATGTCGTCGAAAAGCGATATCCGGACGGCGCCAGTGAAGTTTTTGTCTATGGAGATGCTACGGCGGGCAACGGTGTGGGTCGCCTCGTCGCGGTTTTCGACGGCGCGGGTTACCTGGAGATCTTCTACGACCAGCGCGGCCGGATTTCCGAGAAGCGTCGCTCGATCGGGGATCGGACCTACGTCACAGGGTTTGTCTACGATTCGATGGATCGGATCCGCCGGATGATCTACCCCGATGGATTCGAAGTCCATTATTCCTATGATGAGGGAGCAAACCTGCTGGCCGTGACCGATGGAGACGGAAAGCCGCTGGCCGACGAGTTCTCCTACAACGCTGGCGGTCGAATTATCGAGATGGCGCATGGAAACGGTTTCCGGTCGAGTTTCGAGTACGACGCCATGGATCGAATGCAGCGAAATGTCGTCTCCGGGGTGCGGGGAGTCAGCCTGGTGGATCAGAATTATGTCTTCGATTCCGCCAACAACGTCCTCGGCATGGAGGAACTCGTAACCGGGAAGATCCAAACCTTCGACTACGACGACTTGAACCGCCTCGTGCGAGCAACGGGGCCGTTCGGTGAGGAGTCCTACGAATATGACTCGATCGGGAACCTCTTGCGCAAGGGTGAGATGCATTTCGCGATGGACCCGAATCATCCGCAGCGCGTTGCCTGCGCGGTGGAGATCGATTTCAATCGTAAACGGGGACCCGAAAAGTCGATTGATGCGTGCGCCTCCAGCTTGCCGTCGCTGGATCCGGATCGAGTGCAGCGCGCGTTCGCGATGGCCTACGATGAGCGCGGAAACATGACGTCAAAAGGCAGCCGGAAGTACGAATACGACAGTCAGAACCGCCTTGTTGCGGCTTATGAAGAGCGACCGAAACGCACGCGCTTCCTCCAGCGCAATCGGTATGACCTGCAGGGAAATCTTGTTGTCCAGGAGAACGGGCGCGACGAGGTCGTTTTCATCGACGGAATCTACGAGGAGTCTCGGCGCCGCCGGAGCACGCGAGTTACGCGCAATATCTTCGCTGGCACGCAACTCGTGGCGTCAGTGGCAACAAGTGGCACACGGATCGAACTTATCGACGAAGCGCATGCGAGGGTGCACGGAAGCTACCTTTACGCGGGTTCTTCGGGCTTGGGAGTCCTCCTTCTTTGTGGACTCTTTCTTCTTGATTCCTTTCTCGGCTGGGGTTTTACCAAGGGGCTTCGCGCGTTCGGTACGTCAGTACGAGTTCGCCCGCTTCATTTCCTGATGGCGCTCGCCATCGGGGTGTCTCCGTTCGTGGAGACGATGTCGGCCGAGGCAGCGCCTCCGAAGATCAAGGAAACGCGTTTGTATTTCCACG
>DLYX01000565.1 GCA_003447545.1 Deltaproteobacteria bacterium
ACGACACCCGCGAGCAGTGCGTCGCCGGGCATGCCCAGTTCCCGACGTCTTTCGAGTGGGTCGAAGGGCTTCTCGAAGCGCTCGAAATTGACTCCGTTGTAAATCCGCACGACTTTTTCCGGCGCCAGTCCGCCGCGACCCAGCAGGTATTCCCTGACGGCTTCAGAGTTCGCAATGATTTTATCGGTCGCTCCGGCCAGGTAACGCCCGATCACGCGCTTGTAGGATTGCTCCCAGATATCGACATTGCGTTCCGAGGCGACCACGACCGGAGTGCCGGCCATTCGTGCGGCGACCCGCCCCCAGGTGTTCGCCGTCCAGAGGTAGGTTTGGAGAATATCGATTCGCTCTTCGCGCAGCAGTTTGGCGATCCGAGGGATGATACCTGCGTCGAGCTTATGTGTTTTTTCGATTTGGAACACGGGCACGCCCATGTCGGCGATCTCTTCCGCCTTGCGTCCGTGCCGGTAGCAACAGACCATGGGCTCGAAGCGATCGCGGTCGATCCGCCTCACAAGTTCCAGAATCTGCTGTTCTGTCCCACCGATGTCGAGCTCGTCGAGCATGCAGAGCAGCCGGAGAGGGCGGTTCGGAACAGAGCCGGGCTCTGCGCCGTTGGAATGCGGCGAATTCATCATGGGGAACATTGGAAAGGGTGCGTCAGGCACCCGTAAGGCTTCAGGAGATTCGTTCTTCAAACGTGGCGACGCCGGCCTGTATGTCGAGCGTCGGTCGCCATTGAAGTTCGGAGCGAGCTGCGTCGGTGCTGTATTTCAAATTTTCCGTAGCTCGGGTCAATTTGTACCGCGAGAGGGGTAGGGTTCGTTTCAGAAGGCGACTGGCGATATCGCAGGCCGCAGCAACGGGCATGAATACGGCCGGGGGGACGTAGGTTGCCTGAACATCCTTGATTCCCTGATTGCGGAGAGCTTCGAGATATTCGCCCTGCGTGACTCGACCGTCGATAATATTATACGCCCGACCAGAGACTCCATGGTTGGAGGCATTGAGAATTGCCTCGCAGGCGTTGTCGACGTGTGTGAAGGGCAGCAGGTTGGTGCGCCGGCCGACGATGAGGCGTCTGCCGCCGGAGCGTGGGATCGGGAAATGAAGCCGAGCGACAAAGGGTGCGGCTTCGGCTCCGTACAAAAGGCCGGGGCGGATAATAATCGTTTCGAGGCGCGAGTTCTCGCCGAAGGCACGCACACGTCGATCGGCTTCCGCCTTGGACCATGCGTATGCGCCTCTTTCCTCGATTCTCGGGTCGAGGGGCGTATTCTCGTGGATTTCGGTGCCGGCTGTTTCGGCGCCGTAAATCCCGGCCGAACTGATATGAATGAAGCGACGGACTCCGGCCGCTTCGGCCGCTTCCAATAGCGACTCGGTCGCAAGGACATTGTCGTCCTCGAAGCGCTGGCGATTACCGCCGCTGCTGACCCGAGCTGCGGTATGGTAAATCGTATCCACATCATGGGTGGCTCGTGCGATCGCGGCAGGGTCGTCGAGGGATCCCCACACGACCTCGCCTACCTCCGATGGAATTCTTTTCAAATCGGTTCCGGTTCGCACCAAGGCCCGGATCTGTTTGCCCTCGTCGGCAAGTTTTCGGGCGAGGTGGCGTCCGAGGTAGCCTGTACATCCCGTCAGGAGTTCCATGTGATTTCTCTTTCCTGATCTGCCGGAGGGTCCTTGCGCAAGGCGCTCTCGATCGCGCGCAGCACGCGGACGTTCTCGCGTCCCGAGAAGCCGGAGTTGGGCGATGGATCTCCCTCGTCCAGGCTGCGGTAAAACGCGCGGATTGTATTGCCGATTCCGGGGTAGGTTTTCATGCGTCGCAGCAGGACCGCGAGCGTCACCGAGATCGTCGCCTGAACCATCTGGGCGGCAGGATCGAGATTGGCGAGTAATTTGGCCACCATCTTGGGCAGTTTGCGGTCACGCTCAACCACCAGTGTCATGGTGTTCAGGTTCACGCGTGCCGTTGCTTTCGTGCCATAGATGGCGAGGTGGTTGAGATAGGGCTGCGCCCCCATCGAAAACGACACAAAGGCGTCGCATTTTTCACCGGGCAGCATGATTCTTATTTCACGCAGAACGCCGTCGCTGGCGATGGGCGCGCCCTGCACAATGATATCCCGTGCGGGTCCGCTGAAAGCCTCTACGAGATAGAGCGGGTGGGGCCCGAGGTTGTAGAGCGGCGCGAAGGCATCTGCGACGCTCCAATGGCCGCCGGTATCATCTTCGGGCGGATTCACACCCTGATGTGCCTCGACGGTGACGATGTCACCGAGTCCGCCCTTGGCCACCAGTTTGTGGACTTTCTGCATGACCGGGTCCATCAGTCGGTTATGGTCCACGCAGATCCGACGGCCATAGCGCTCGGCCGTCTCGATCATCCGGTCGCAGTCCTCCACCGACATGGCCATGGGCTTTTCGACAAAAACATTGGCACCCTGTTCCATGACTCGAATGGCCAGATTGGCATGGGTCGCCGGAGGCGTGCAGATGTGGACAATGTTCGGCTGTTTGGCAGACATCATCTCATCAATGGATGTGTAGTGGTTTGGGATACCCTTTTCGCTGGCGAACGTCTCGGCGAGGGCGGCGTCGGCGTCACAGACGGCAACAACCTCGGCCCCGGCGATGCCGCGAATGAAACCACGATGGACAGCAGCGATCCGACCGGCGCCAATCAGCGCCACCCGGTTATTACGTTTGCTCATGTTTCTGATCTCAGCCGAAGGTGGGCAGGTAGCGCCAGAACTCGTTGTTCAAGGCACAGCATTTCGCGCAACTTGGAAAGAGACCTCGCTCTTTCAGCGATTTGCGGAACAAGGTGTAGGCGTCGTTGTTCCAGATTTCCTTGACACTTTTGTCACGGATATTCCCGAAAGCGACGTCGAGCGAACAGGAATAGACATCGCCATAGGGATTGATTCGGAACGTTTTCCAGGGGTAGAAGCATTTTTCGACGAAGGCATACTCGTCATCGAGGAACCGGCGTTCCATTTCTTCGGGCGTCTTCAGCGGAGGTCCGAAGCCAACGGGGATTCCATACTCCTCGCCCTTTTGAATCGCTTTTTGGGATTCGGCATGGAGGGTTTCACCGTTGACCTGACGCAGATACATCGGGAGGTCCTGGTTTTCCTCTTTGTCATGCTCTGGCAGGGGCATCAGTTCCCGAGTTTCCTTGTCATGCTCGGGCGTCGTGTAGAACATATAATCGAAGTCGACAGTGTCGACGCCTGTGTCCTTGAGCCAGTCGAGGACTTCGCTGTAGCGGTGCTGGTTGAGCGCCGTCACGGTCACGGTGATTCCGATTTTCGGGCGACGAACCCCAAGTTTCTTCTTGGCTGCCTGAATGTTGCGAATGCCTTCGAGCAGGCGACGAAAGCTGCCCTTGCCGCGGCGAATCTCATCGTGGAGATCGTCGGGTCCGTCGATCGAAATCGACAGAGAGTGAGGCTTGAGAGAGACCAGTCGCTCGGCCTCGGCTGGTCGCAGGAACCAACCGTTGGTGTTCACGCAGAGATGGATTGGTGTCTTGCCGATATATTCGATGATCTCGAAGGCGTCCTTGCGCAGGAAAACCTCGCCGCCGGTGATGGTCATATCCTTGACGCCCATCTCGACGATATCATCGATGGTCCGCTTCACTTCCTCGGTGGTCACCTCGGCTCGTTGGCGCGACTTCACATAATCCGCATCGGTCTTGTTGTGCATCATCCGGGGAATATCGAGAGGGCACATCTGGCAGGAGAGGTTGCACCTCAGC
>DLYX01000144.1 GCA_003447545.1 Deltaproteobacteria bacterium
TCTCACCTTCACCGGCTGCTGCCTGCTGGCCGCCGGGGCCGCCATCGGTCCCTCCGTCAGGAAGCGACTCTCCTTCTCCGCTCCCCGCGTCCATATTTGTAGCGAGCTCCTCGCCATCGGCCGAAGCCTCCGACTCCTCTTGCACCGCATCCTCCTTGAGGAGATTCGCAAGTGACTCTGCGTCGGGGAGAGGTGGTAATTCGGAAAGATCACGCATCGTGAACAACTCGAGAAATTCGGCGGTGGTGCCGTATTCGACGGGCCGCCCCGGAGTATCACGACGACCGGTCGCGAGAATCAAGTCGCGGTTCTGGAGAGCTGTGAGAATCGCGTCACAATTGACGCCGCGGATAGACTCGATCTCCCCACGCGTTACGGGCTGGCGGTATGCAATGATCGAAATGGTCTCGAGCAGGGCTCGAGAAAGGCGCGGCGGTTTCTCGGCGAAGAAGCGTCTCAACCAGGGCGCGTGTTCGGGTGCCGAGCGAAACTGATACCCGGACGAAACCTCCACGAGTCGAATGCCACGTTCGTTGGCCGCCAGCTCCTCCTGCAGGGCAGCCAGCGCCTTCTTGACCGCACCGCGGCCCTGCCCCTGAAAAAGACGGGACAGGCGCTGCAGGGGAAGCGGCTCGGCCGCCGCAAAAAGAAGGGCTTCCAAAGCAGATCGGAGCTCGGCCTCGGGAATCGCGTCTTCTTCCTCGCTCGCGTCCGTATCGCTTGCCTCCAACTCCGGGGCTTCGTCCGAAGGCTCGCCCGCCGTTTCCTCGTCGACTGGTTCCTCGGCGAGTTCGAGAATACCGTCCTCGGCCGTCCTTGGTTCCTCAGTCGTCGGTTCCTCAGTCGTCGGGACTTCCTCTGTGCCAGCCGTCGTCATGCCTGCATCTCCTCCACATCTTCGATTGCGAGTACATCATCCGGATTCACCTCACGAAGAAGGAGAATGTCGATCTCGGCGTGCGTCTCTGTCTGCGTTGCCGTCACGGCACCCGATTTTACCAATTCGAGAATCGCGAGAAACGTGACAATAATGCGCACGCGCGAGGCCGACTCCGGGAAAAGGTCTTCGAAACGACAGCGCTGCCGCGCGCGCAATTGTTCGACGACACTTTCGATCCCATCACGCAGGGACAACCTTTCGATCGAGACCTGATGGGCGAGATTTTTTGCGCGACGAGCCAACAGTCGCTCGAGAGCTCCGAGGAGATCCTGCACGGCCATGGGGCGCGTTGGCTCAATGAAATTCCCGGGCTGCGTCTCGATCACGGAGCGCTCGAAAATATCTCGTCCGAGCACATGGCGCTCGGCCAGCGCCTGACCGGCTTTCTGAAAGCGCTCATGCTCGAGCAATTGTTCGATCAGCTGGGCCTCGGGATCCAGCGGTTCCTCATCCTCCAGGTCTTCGCGCTCGTCGGCTGGAAGGAGAGCACGCGATTTGAGGTAAATCAGGGTTGCCGCCATGACCAGGAATTCTCCGGCCAAATCCAGGTTCAAGTCCTCGGCTTCCGTCATATAGGCGAGGTATTGGTCCGTGATCTCGGAGACCGAGAGCTGGTAGAGATCCACCTCGTGTTTTTTGATCAAATGAAGGAGCAGATCGAGGGGACCCTCGAACTGCTCGAGCTTGACGCTGTAGGCCTCGGACATGGGTGCAGGTTCTCTAGCACAGCGACCCAAACGCGCGAAGCTCGGGAGGCTAAAAAAGCCTGATTTGCTTCAACTTTCGGGCCTCGGGCGCGTGGAATCGAGCACCGCAGCGCGGATTTCGAGATCTGAGCGCTCAGGGGCCTCCAAGTTTGCCTGCCGGGACGGAAGTCGAGCTGAGCGAAAGAGCAGTTCCGGGACGGATTAGCGGACCAACCCAGTGGCCTGTCGGGCCCTCTCCAGCACAGCTCCTGATTTGGCGCGGGCCTGCCGGGCGCCCGCATCCAGAACATCTCGCACGTACCCGGAATCCTTCTCCAGTGTTTCACGACGGTTCCAGGCATCGCGAAAATAGTCAGCCGAGGCCTCGGCGATTCTGAGTTTCACATGACCGTAAGCAAACCCGCCCTCACGATACGTGGCCGCCAACTCGTTGCGCTGCTCCTCGGAAGCAAACAAACTGTAGAGTTGATAGAGATGGTCTTCGTCAGGCTCCTTGGGCTCCTCCATCGGACGCGAATCCGTGACGATGCGCATGATCTTCTTCTTGATCGCCTTCTCGGAACCGAAGATCTCGATGGTGTTGTCGTAGCTCTTCGACATTTTCTCGCCGTCGCTACCCGGCACCTTCGCCGATGCGTCCAGAAGTTTCGCCTTGGGGAGGACAAAGCACTCGCCAAAATGGTGGTTGAAACTCTTCGCGATATCGCGAGCCACCTCAATATGTTGCACCTGATCCTGTCCCACGGGCACGATATTCGAGTCGTAGCCCAGAATGTCTGCCGCCATGAGCACCGGATAGGTGAAAAGACCGGCATCGGCATTGATCCCCTTCTCTCGCTTCTCCTTGTACGCATGGCACCGCTCGAGAAGTCCCATTGGGGTTCCCGTCATCAGAATCCATGTCAGCTCGGAAATTTCGGGCACATCCGATTGCACAAACAACGAAGCCTGGTCCGGATCCAGACCCAGAGCGAGCAAGTCCAGCGCAGATTCGTAAGTCAGAGTTTCGAGACGCTCCCTGTCGCGAATCGTGGTGAGGGCATGCAGGTTCGCGATAAAATAGTAGGCCTCATCCTCGGTCTGCAGATTGATATACTGCTGGATCGCTCCGAAATAGTTTCCCCAATGAAATCGACCGGTCGGCTGAATTCCCGAAAGTACTCGCATCGCTTCCCTCTCAACTCTCAGTGCAGCAGGGGCCTTGGTCCCGGATCTCGGGCTGGTCGACACCTCGACCTGAGCCATCCTTCGTCATGGATTTCATTCTTTCTTTCCGCGTCCCGCACCAAAATTCTCTCGTTCGCGTGGATGGTGCGCCTCATGCATGCGGCTGAGATGACTCCGGCTCACGTGCGTATAGACCTCGGTGGTTGAGATGTTGGCATGTCCGAGCAAGGTCTGCACGGCGCGCAGGTCCGCACCATGTTCGACCAGATGCGTCGCGAAGGCATGGCGCAAATCATGGGGCGACGGGGCCTCATCGAGGCCGGCACGGGCCGCCAGTCGGCGGATCAACGCGAATACCGCCTGCCGCGTCAGGCCGGATCCCCGTGGAGACAGAAAAACCTCGTCGCGCCGACCCTTCCGCAAGAGTTTCGATCGCTCCCCCTCCAGATACCGCTCCATCGCCTGGCAGGCTGGTTGCCCCAAGGGCACCATGCGCTCTCGGTCCCCCTTCCCCACGACCCGCAAGGCTTTCTGGGGTAAATGCAAACGATCCAGAGTCAGGGAAATTGCCTCGCTGACCCGCAAGCCGCCACCGTAAAGAACTTCCAGTATTGCCAAATCGCGAAACGGAGTCGGCGTGCGCGCGCAGGCCTCCAACATCGCCTCGACATCTTCAGTGGAAAGAATGCGCGGCAACTTTCTCGGCTGGCGAGGCTGACGGATATCCGCAAGAGGGTTCTGGTCCAGCCATTTCTCCTCCAAGGCATGGCGGAAGAGCCCACGCAGCGAAGAGAGCCGCCTTGCCTGAGTTCGGGCGCCTACCCCGCGCGTCGCCTCGGCCTGCTGAAAGCTGATCATCAACTCGCGACTGACTCGCTCCAGGTCCTCGATTGCATACGTCTCGCTCGCGAAGGCAAGGAACCGCGAGAAGTCCGTGGCATAAGCAGAAATCGTGTGAGGGGATGCACCCTTCTCCGCGCGAAGAAAAGCGAGATGCCGTGCTGTCGCGTCCTCCAGAGTCATGACGGAATCAGCTCCCGCTGCCGCCCGAACGACTCTTCAAGGCTTCGCTATCCTGATACTCCGCTTCGAAACTTTCCAGAGACTGCATCAAGGATTCGCGAATTTCTGCCTCGCGCGTCGGTTTGGATCCGTCCAACTCGCGCACGAAGAAGATATCCACCGCCTGTCCCACGTTGGTCGCAATCTTCGCCAGATGAACTTTCAAGCCAAGGTCGTGTATTGCTTCGGCTACCCGATGCAAGAGACCCACCCGATCCGGCGCATATACGTCGAGCAGGAGATTTTCCTCAGAGGAATCGGCGTCCGCGACGATCGTTGTGATCGCCCGGCTGGGTCGCTTGCGCCGCAGCAGGCCCGATTCGCGAACCTTGCGAAGGCGGGCGCCAATATCGGCCTCCCCCGCCAGAACTTCCCGCAGGAAGACAACCAAACGGGACCAGCGTTCGTCGTCCATAGCCAGTTCCGGCCCATCCGCGTGCGAAATGCGAAAAGAATCCAAAGCAAGCCGGCCGCGTGTCGTGGAAATTCGCGCCGTCAGAACGCTCATGCCAAACGCCGCCAGAGCCCCGGTCAGAACAGCAAATAATCCAGCCCGATCCGGAAGAGCTACGGAGAACTCGGTAAAACCCCGCTCGGGAACGTGACGAACCTGCGAGGCAAAACCCTGCGCCTCCGCCGCGACCACCAAGTCGGCGTGATCGGCAAAAGAAGTCTCCGGCGTGGCCACCACGTAAGCGTCATCCATTTGGTCCAGAAACGACGCCAAAGCCTTTTCGGCGGCGGCGCCCCCTTCCCCGTGCGCGTCAGCCAACGCGCGGGTTCGGATGCGCTCCACACGCAGGTTCCGGTCCTCGGGCTCAAAACCGCGCGTGAAGACCTCCGAGGATCGAAGATACGCCTCACTGAGCAGCAGGTCTTTCCACTGATTCCACATCTTGGGATTGGTCGCCCGCATATCCCCGTAGGTGAGCAGAAAGAGTCGACGCAATGTCTCGGGAGACCCGACCATTCGCGCCAATTCAAGGACCGTTTTCTCATCGTTCATATCTCGTTGCTGGGCAAAGAGCGCCAGTACGAGATGATGGCGCACAAGGAATTGGATCTCGGCACATGAGTCGTCATCCAGCCCGAGACGCTTGCCGATTTCACCGGCCATCTTCTCACCGATTTCAGAATGGTCGCCGCGCAATCCCTTTCCGGCATCATGCAACATCATCGCGAGGAAAAGCAGGCCGGGGTCTTCCACCTCGCGCATGACCTCCGTGAGCAATGGTAATTCTTCCGCCAGATCACCTCGACGCAGTCGCTCAAGCTCACGAATGCCCATCAGCGAATGTTCGTCGACGGTATAAATATGGAAATGGTTCCGGCGCACGAGGCAGACAAGATGCTCCCATTCCGGAAGAACTCGCTCCAGCAACCGGAGCCTGTGCAGTTGGTGGACGGTCTCGTAAACACGCCATGGGGAACGAAGAATTGCCAGAAAGTTTTCGGCGGTGCGGGGATCGGCGCGCTCGTCTTCCCCAAAGAGGTGGGCGTTCTCGCGAAGCGCCGACTGCAGACTCGCCGCCAATTTGACGCCATGCCGCTGCGCATCGCGCACGACACGCAACATTTCCAGCGGATCCTCCCGGAAAATAGAAACAGATGACACTTCCAACGCATTGTTCACGATCTGCACACCTGGCCGGATCGTTCGGGCCATGACCTTCCCGATCAAACGATAGGGAGGTGCCGGGTTCATGACGTTCTCGACGATGCGCTCAGCAAATCGCGTGATGACCGAGGCATTACGGTAGTAATCTCCGAGGAAGTTTTCGACAGGCTCGAAAAAACTTGGCGTCACCTCGCCATACCCCAGGTCGGCGGCCACTCGATCCTGAAGCTCGAAGGTCAATTGATCTGCATGAGAGGCAGTCAGGAAATGCAGAGAGTTTCGCGTCCTGAACAAATAATCCCGCGCCGCCAGAATCTCGAGGAGTTCCCCGGCGGTCAGGACGTCCTTGCTGACCAGATCTTCAATTGCCCGAATACCGAAGTGCACCTTCGATAGCCAAAGCGCGGTATGGTAGTCTCGCAGCCCCCCACGCCCCTCCTTGATCTGAGGCTCCAATAGATAAATGGAATCTCCAAACTCCTCGTGGCGCTGGGTACTTTCATCCAGCTTGTCCCGAAAAAATCGCGAGGGGGCCTTGCCTACAATATCACGCTGCAACGCTTGCTCGAATTGCTCCGTGAGACTCTCCGAGCCGCATAGATATCGAGCATCCAATAACGAGGTTTTGATCTTCAGGTCGGTCGCCGCCAACCGCACGCAATCTTTCGAGTTTCGCACCGCATGACCGACCTGCACCCGCGCGTCCCAAAGCGCGTAGAGGATGCTCTCAGTCGTCGCTTCCGCAAATGGAGTGATCTTGTGCGGCAGGAGAATCAGAAGGTCGATATCCGAGTAAGGATTCAGTTCCGCCCGTCCATACCCACCCTGCGCCAGAACGGCCAACTCCTCCCCACCCTGCACATAGCGCTTGCGCCAGGTGCAGGCGGCAGCGTCAAAAAGGAAACAGATCAGCAAGTCGAAGTTTTTCGTGTAATACTCGACGACCGCGCTGCCCCCGGCACCCGCTCGATGCCACTCCTCCGCCTTCTCGCGCAGTTCCTGAATGTAGGCCAGCGCGATCCCCCCCAACTCCCCCGCCGATTCCGGTGGTGGCAGCGAGACCCCCTCAGGTGCCTCGCTCGGAGCCGTTCCGGAAGTCGCCATCAGAGGTTCTCCAGAGACGATACGCCGGCCGAGGAACGGAGGAATCGTTTGATGCCGCGCGCAAGTCCTTCGGCGAGATCATTCTGGTAGCGCCGGGTCGAAAGGCGTTGCCCTTCGACCGGATGTGTCAAAAATCCCACTTCTACGAGAATACACGGCATATAGGCGCCGACCAGCACGTAAAAAGGTCCCTTTTTTACGCCCAGATTCTCTACAGACTTCCAGCGGGAGGATAAATAGCTGGTGGTCTCCTCCTGTACCGCCTCCGCGAGACTCCAGGACTCCTTGGCCTTTCCGGTCTGCAGCATATCGCTGAGAATGAACGCCAGATCGCCTTTCTTCCCCTTGGCTCCTGTCAACGCCAGACCATTCTCCAGAGCGGCAAGGCGGTTGGTGGCCTGATCATCCGTATTGTTCAGAGTGTAGGTCTCGATCCCGCGCGCCAGTCCATCGGCCGTCGCGTTCGCGTGGAGAGAAATAAAGAGATCTGCACTCCGCGCATTTGCTATCCCCGCGCGATCCTCGAGCGAAACCGAGCGATCACTGTCTCGCGTCAGGGTCACATTGATCTGCGGATCGGCGCCCAGTCGTTGCGCCAACAACTCCGCGATCCGCAGAGTCACTTTCTTCTCGGACTCTCCCGAAACACCGACGGCACCAGGGTCCCGACCGCCATGACCCGGATCGAGAACGACACGAAATGGACGTGTCGCTACCACCTCAGCCGACTTCGAGGCTTCCGGTTTCGACGGCGACTTTTGCTCGGCTTTCGATACCCTGGCCCCCGAGGCCTTTGGCGGGGGTTGGCGCAGCGAAAGAATCAAACGTGGGGGGTTTGCGGCTGTCCGCACATCAAAGAGCGCAGGTTGGCGCAGGTCGACGACGATACGCACAGTGGTCTTGTCGAATTGACCGATCCGAATTCTCTCGACGAGTCCGTCCTCGACCTTGATTGGCTGCCGCGCGATCGCCGAACCCAGACGTGCCGGCTTCAAGTCGACATAGGCACGAGGAGGCAGACCCCGAGCCTTGTCCGGCGGCGCGGTATGGGAACTGAAATCGACCGCCCCCTTCACGCTGACCACGATCTGGGCGGATCCGCCACTGACCTCCCAGCCCACACGTTCGACAATTGCCTGATGGCGGATTTTAGCCGCACGAACATCCCCACCGAGCAAGGTCGTCAGGGTTATTCCCACCCAAAACAAGAAAGACCGGCTAGAAATCTTCACGACGAGCCTCCGTCACGAGAGCGTGCAGTCGGTTCAAGGCCTCCAGCGGTGTCATGGCATCCACTTCGATCGAAGCAACCGACTGACGAAGGGTTTCTTCGGGACCGCTGAACAGCTCGATCTGCGCGGTGGGCGCACTCGTGGCCGAAGCGAGGCCTTCGGCTCCACCTGGTCCTTCTCCCGATTCCAATTTCCGCAACAAGTCGCGGGCTCTCGCCACCACGGGGTCAGGCACCCCGGCCAGACGAGCCACCGCGATCCCGTAGCTCCGACTCGCGGGACCATCCACAACCTTGCGGAGAAAAAGCACATCGTCTTTCCATTCACGCACCGTGACCGATGCATTCACGACCCGGGGATGGCTCTGTGCGAGGGCCACCAGTTCATGAAAATGCGTCGCGAAGAGCGTCTTTGCATGCGCCCCCGGTGCCGGCTCGAAATCATGCAGGAATTCAGCCACAGCCCATGCGATAGCGATCCCGTCGTAGGTACTCGTCCCCCGGCCAATCTCATCGAGAATCACCAGCGTTCGCGAAGTGAGATTGGACAGAATTGCGGCGGTTTCCTTCATTTCCACCATGAACGTGCTCTGGCCGCTCGTTAAGTCGTCGGCCGCCCCGATGCGGGTGAAAATCCGGTCAAACAGCGGCAGTTCTGCCTCCTCGGCGGGCACGAAACAGCCAATCTGCGCCATAATCGCA
>DLYX01000079.1 GCA_003447545.1 Deltaproteobacteria bacterium
ATCCAGCTACCGGGTTCATGATCCCGCGGACTTCACCCGGCAAATCCACTGCTGTGCGCGCGCCGAATCCGAAACCGGTGAGGTAGGTGGCAAAGGTGTCCCTTCCCATGCGCTCGGCGACCTTCGTCGTCCCGATATTGCTCGAGTATTGAATCACCTCGGGCAGGGTGAGCATGCTGTAGGAATGGGTATCGTGGATCGTACGCCGGCCAATTCGGTAGGCGCCTTCTTCGCAATCGAATTCTTCGTCGAGGGTAATCACACCGGCATCGACGGCGGCGGAGGCGAGAAATGCCTTGAAGGTTGAGCCCGGTTCAAAAACGTCAGTGATCGCGCGATTCCGGCGCTCGGCACCGGTGAATGAACCGGCCTGATTCGGATCGAAGGTCGGGAAATTCGCAAGCGCCACGATCGCACCCGTGGAGGGGTCCAGCACCACGACGCTTCCGGCATCAGCCTCAAACTTCTCGATGCCAGCTGCGAGCTCCCTCTCGACAATTGCCTGAATTCGAGGGTCGATCGTCAGTTCGAGTTCGGCACCCGGTGCCAGGGAGCGATCTTCCTCCTGGGGATCTACCCCGCCGACGAAGCGAATCCGGCCCTTCCCGTCCCTCTCGACGTCATAGACCAGCTCCGGTGCTCGCAACCAGCGATCGTAGCGAAGCTCGAGACCTTCGGCTCCAAGCATTTCCGAGTTGGCAAAGCCCAGGACATGAGCGGCGAGTTCCCCGTGAGGGTAGCTGCGCCGGCTTTCTTCAATAATTCCGACACCATTCAGTCGCAGAGCCATCACCGATTCGGCGGCCGGCCGCGAAACCCGCCTGGCAAGGTTCACAAATCCTTTGCCCGAATCCAGACGGCGCTCGATGATCGCCAGATCCACACCCAAGCTCGCCGCAATTTGCGGACGCAGCTCCGCGGGAATCGGATGATAACGAGGGCTGGCATAAACCGTCGCTACCGAAACCGTTTCCGCCAAAATCTCTCCAGTGCTGGCAAAGATAGCGCCGCGCGGAGCCGGCAAGCGAATCTGCTTGGCGTATTGATCAGCCGAGCGGGCGGCCAGACCTTCGCCATCGACGATCGAGAGTTGAGCAACCCGCCCCGCGAGAAAGCCGAGGGCGAGGAGAATCCCGATCGCAACAACTGCGATTCGCTGGCTACGTTCCGTGTGGGCGCCATGGGCAATCATGGGAGGATCACCACCTGACCTGCCAAAGGCGGCTTCAAACCGAGCCGATCGCCAGCCATTGCCTCGAGTCGATCGGGGGCCGTCGCTGTCGCGAACGCCACCTTGAGATCCTGCAGTTCTCGCTCCAACCGCCCCTGCACTTCGTGGGCGTGAGTCAGTTCGTAGCTGAGCCCGCTGACCCAGAGCCCCGAATACACATTCACCAAACCGACGAGTGCAAGGAGGCTTCCGGCGAAAAGATTACGCCGGGTGAGCTGGGCACGTGCCGCGATGCCGAGCTCGACCACCCGCGCCTGTCCGGAGCGCCGTGGGGATCGGCCAATCCCCGCCACGCCCACCGAAGTCCGCTTTCGCTTCGTCGCCGCTTGATTGCGACGACGCGAGGGAGAAGCCGCTCGACGCGCAACGCGTCCTCGGGGAACACTAGCCGCGGCCATCGGAGCCTCCCCAGCGGATCGCCCGCATCCGAGCGCTTCGCGCTCGCGGATTGCGACCCACTTCATCTGCAGAAGGTTTCATCGCACCACGTACGACCGCGAAGGCTCGCGGCTCACCGCCACACTGACAGACCAAAAGCTCGCGCGGACAGACACAGGCGCGCATCCATTCGCGGAACGCACGTTTCACACGGCGATCTTCGAGCGAGTGGTACGCCAGAAATACCGCACGACCATCGCTCGCGAGAATTTCCGGCAACATGGCCAGCACGGACTCGAGCTCTTCCAGTTCCCGATTCACACAAATGCGCAAGGCCTGAAACGTCAGGGTTGCCGGGTCGATTCGCCGTCGATGATGACGAGGACCACCGGCGACTCGACCGACGAGTGCGCGTAGCTCCGCGGTTGTCGTGGGGCGCGGCTCTTCCTGGCAAATCGCTCGAGCAATTCGGCGTGCCGCAGGCTCTTCGCCCAGCTCGCGAATCACCTTGGTGAGAGCCATCTCGTCGATTTCCGCCAGAAGATCAGCCGCTGTCTCGCCGTGGCTGGCGTCCATCCGCATATCGAGAGCGGCATCCGTGCGAAAGGAGAAGCCGCGGTCGGGCGAATCCAACTGCAACGAGGAGACCCCAAGGTCACCGAAAACCCCATCGACACTTGGCCAGTTCAGCTTCGCAAGCTGCTCGGGCAATTCGGAAAAACAGGCGTGGACGGCGTGCACACGAACCCCGAATGGCGCCAGAGTTTCGCGGGCGATCGACAAGGCTTCGGGGTCGCGATCCAGAGAAAGAATCTCGCTGCCGGCCGGAGCTGCCTCAAGGAGTGCTCGTGAATGGCCGCCGAGGCCGAAGGTCAGATCGACCAGCCGCAAGGGGCCCGGACGTGCACCACCGAGCATCGCGTCCACGACTTCGGGGGACATCACGGGCACATGCAACGGCTCTTCCATCATCCCCTCGTCACGCGCCATCGCGGTCTGGCGCCAGTTCCCCACTGGATCAGATCCCCAAGTCACGGAACGCATCCGGATTGTTGGCCACAATCGAGTGGAACGCCTGTTCCACCTTCTCGTAGGCAGAAGATTCGAACATGCGGAATTTCTGGCCAACGCCGAGAAAAATGATTTCCTGCTCGAGCGAGGCTCGTTTCCGCAAATCCTGGGGAATCAGCACGCGGCCCTGCTTGTCCGGCTGGCAGGTCTGGACCCCGCCGACGTAAACCGTCTCAAAAAGCATTCGCGACTGCGAGAATTGGCCCATCCCCTCGGTCAGGCTTTCGACCAGCTGCTGCCAGGCGCGAGGCGCGTAGGCTTCGAGACATGGCACGCCGGCAACCTCGAAATGGGTCACCATCAGGCGGTCCTCCTCGACCGCACCGAGGGCTTCCCTGAATCGAGCCGGGATCGCAATGCGTCCCTTGCCATCTAGCGTATTTCGAAAGCTTCCCTGAAACATGATGGTCGGAGGGAACAAAACCCACTATTCCCCACCTTTCCCCACCATCTATGTCTTGGAATTGCCGCTCTCTGTCAATAGGCTTTACGAGCGGTTTCCGTGCCGATCGCAAGAATTGAATATATTACTATGTTTTTTCTCATATTTTTCTCGAAATCTCGAGAGGCGAGCCATCGAAAAAAGAGGACCAGCACCAGTGGGGGTAAATCCCTGCATCAGAGGGAGTCCGGGCCACAGGTCGGCCGTTTCGGCTGATCAAGCGCATGAGGGGCCGCTCCGGGGATGGCCGGGGGGAAAAGTGGAGC
>DLYX01000048.1 GCA_003447545.1 Deltaproteobacteria bacterium
GTTCGCCTCGTCCACCTTTGAGACCCGAAGGCTTGGGCAGAGGTTCCTTTCCAACGAACAAACTTCCGGCGAACTCGAGTTCACCCTCACAAATTTCCCTGACCCCGCAGTCGACCGCGGCGTTCGTATCGGATGGCAGACGGCCTCACAATCGTTTGGCATCCTCCAAACCGAAGCAAACCCCGGAGCTTCGGAGAGCCCCCTCGAAAATCTCGCGCAACCTGCGCAAAGCACTCCGGGAAGCTTGGAGATTCCAGCTCCGAACAGCACCATGAGCGGCATATCGCTGGTCTCCGGATGGCGATGCGATGCTGGCGAAATCACCGCAACCTTCGATCAGGGGGAGCCGATTCCGGTAGCCTATGGAACGTCCCGTCGCGATACTTTGTCGATCTGTGGTGATGAAAATAATGCCTACGCCCTGCAATGGAACTTCGGGCTTCTCACAGCGGGTGCCCATACGTTGGAGATGCGCGACGACGGGGAAGTTTTTGCCAGAAGGGAGTTTCTGGTTTCCGGGCTCGGCGTTCCCTTCTATCGTGGGGCTCGCGGAACCTACGTACTGCCCGACTTTCCTCGCGACGGGGAAAGCGTTGTAATCGAGTGGTCCCAATCAAGCCAGGGATTCGAAACCATCGACTACCAGCCGGAAGGCCCCACAACACCGACCCCCGAACCGACGCCGGAGCCTACGCCGGAGCCCACGCTGGTCCCTACGCCAGAACCCACGCCGACATCGGTGGCTCCAACACCCGGCAACTGCACCGGGAGTCTGGAGGTCGGAATCGCTATCGATGCACCTGATCCAGCCGCGATGATCCTGCGACTATACTATCCCGAGAATGTGAGCCTGCCCGAGTCGCTGGAGGCAAGTAGTGCTCCGTCGCGGGTGGAGATCCTCAGCGAACCAATTCCGGAGATCAGCGCCTTTGCGCACCGTGGCAATCATGTCGCAATCGGGTTGGTCGACACCGAAGGCATCGCCAGCGGCGCTCTGGCGAGGATCCGTTTTGACTGCAACGGAGTCCGTCCCGCGAGCGATCTTTTCCGCTGCGAGTCCGATGTTTCAGATCGCAGCGGTGCAATCGTTAGCGGGTCCTGCCAGATCAACCTGGAATAGCCCCGCTTCTCAGCGATGAACTTCAGCCCAGCTCACGCCGTCGAGCGAAGCAAATATCCTCTCATCGCTGCCCACGGTCACGAACTTTTCATTCCCGAACGTAACGCCATTGAGCTGCTCGGCACCCGGCACACCGGATGAGTAGAAGCGCGAGCCGTCGACCGTCTGGAGGACGGTGCCGTTTGCCCCGACCAAAATAAAGATGCCTTGTCCGGCGGTAATCCCGAAAATCGGTTGCGTCGCGAACACGCTTTTCTGCGACCAATCTTCGCCGCCCAAAGACTGGAGAATGACACCCTCCGCGCCCGAGGCGAGGAAAAGACCCTCGCCAAATCCGACCGTGAGAAGAAGGGTGAACTCCCCCTCGGGAAGCACGGCTTTCACCCAGGTCCGGGCGTCCGCCGAAGTCCAGATTCCACCCGCTTCGCCAACGGCGACATATTTGTCGTCGCCCCATGCAACTTGACGAAGTGTTTCCAGAATCCCGGTCTCGATTCTCTCCCAGGCGACGCCATCCTGCGTGAGAAAAACAACACCGCCGACACCGACGGCAAGAACGCCCTGCGGGCTGTTGGTCAGCCCATAAATATCGTTCTCGGCACCAACCGTCCCCGTTGACCAATCCTCCGGAGATGCCCACCAGATGGTGTTCCCACCACCGCCGGCCGCGATAAAGAGTTCCCCGGTCCAGACCACGCTGGTCAGTGTCGGCAGGGCAGCCTTGCCAGCGATCAACTTCCAGTCCGTCCCATCCGATGAAGTCAGGATATGACCGTTTTCACCGACAGCAACGAAACCGTCATCGCCCCAGGCCACGGCATTGAGCGCTGGTTTACTCTTGGAATCCCCGCCGCACGACGTCAGAAAAAAGGGTAGGATCGCCAGAACCAGCACGGCTAGACCTCTTTTCAGGCCGAGGCTTTCCGGGCGTGCCTGATGCATCGGTCTCGAAAGCTTCTTCTGTATGCGCGATTTCATCTCGCCTTCTTGTACATCGCCACGACCGCAGCACCACCCAAACCGAGATTATGCTGCAAAGCGACCGTCGCCCCATCCACTTGGCGCGCATCGGCTTGCCCGCGCAATTGCCAATTCAACTCGGCACATTGCGCCAGACCGGTCGCTCCCAGAGGGTGGCCTTTGGAGATCAGGCCGCCAGAGGGGTTCACGATGGTTTTGCCGCCATAGGTAAACCGCCCCTCGTCGATCGCCTCACCGGCTTTACCCTCGGCACAAAGACCGAGGCCTTCGTAGGTGATCAACTCATTTGCGGCAAAGCAATCATGCAACTCGACCACATCGACGTCTTCGGGACCAAACCCCGATTGCTCGTATACCTGCTGGGCGGCCTTTGCGGTCATATCGTAGCCAATCAACTTGATGCAGCTTTTCTCATCGAATGTGCTCGGGAAATCTGTGGTCATCGCCATGCCGATAATTTCCACAGCCTTGTCCCACAATCCGTTCTTCTCGACGAAGTCTTCGCTGGCCACAATCGCAGCCCCGGAACCATCCGAGGTCGGACAACAC
>DLYX01000286.1:0-4018 GCA_003447545.1 Deltaproteobacteria bacterium
TCTGGAAGGCCGTCGCGAAATCAACGAGCTTCATATTCCTGTCGGTCGCCCCGTGAAGATCACGATGACGTCGGAAGACGTGATTCACAGCTTTTTCGTGCCTGCCTTCCGGGTGAAGCAGGATGCTGTCCCCGGGCGATATTCGGAGTTCTGGTTCGAGGCGACCAAGACGGGCGAATACCATTTGTTCTGCTCGGAATTCTGCGGAACCCAGCATGCACGAATGATCGGCAAAGTGGTGGTCATGGAGCCAGCCGACTACCAAGCCTGGCTGGGGAGCACGGAGCGCGGTGGCTCCCGCTTGTCGATGGCGGAAGCTGGTGAGGAAGCCTTTGTCGAACTCGGTTGCGCCTCCTGCCACGGCGAAGGGGACGGCAGTCGAGGCCCTTCCTTGCGAGGACTGGCAGGTTCGCAGATTCGCATGCCCGACGGGACGATGCGGGTCGCTGACGCCACCTATTTGCGCCAGTCGATCCTCCAGCCTCTGGCGGTGGTTCGCGATGGATGGGATCCCGTGATGCCGAGCTTTCAGGGCCAATTAACTGAGGATCGTGTTCTCGAACTGATCGCCTATATCAACTCTCTCGAGTCCGGTGACGCTGCGGCCGGGGTCTCTCCGGTCGCAGAAGCTATCGAGGAAAACGAGGAAACACCATGGATGTGACACCACGGCTGCTCGATGGGGTGCCGATGCCGGATCTGATGCCGCCGGAAGTCGAAGAAGAGAACTATCTCAATGCCGAATACGGCGTGCGCTCGTGGCTGCTGACCCGCGATCATAAAAGAATCGGCTTGCTCTATCTCTTTACGCTGACCGGGATGTTTGTTCTCGGGGGGCTCGCTGCGCTGGGAATCCGACTCGAGTTGTTGACACCTGTCGGAGATCTGATGGGTGACGATTCCTACAACAAGATGTTCACCGCGCACGGCATCATCATGATCTTCTTTTTTCTGGTGCCGTCGATTCCGGCCGTGATGGGGAATTTTCTGCTGCCGCTGATGATCGGGGCCAAGGACCTGGCGTTTCCCCGCCTGAACCTTGCTAGTTGGTATATCTACCTGCTCGGTGCCGCTCTGGCGCTGGGGGCGATGCTCACTGGTGGCGTCGACACGGGCTGGACTTTTTATACGCCCTACAGCACAGAAGGCTCCAACACGAATGTGACCATGACCGCCATGGGAATTTTTGTTTCGGGTTTTTCGTCAATTCTTACCGGAATCAATTTCCTGGTCACGATTCACCGGATGCGTGCGCCAGGCCTCACGTGGTTCCGACTGCCGCTCTTTGTGTGGTCGCAATATGCCACCAGCATCATCTTCATCCTGGGAACTCCGGTCATCGCCATCACGATTCTGTTGGTAGCGGCCGAACGCAGCCTGGACATCGGAATCTTCGATCCAGCCTTGGGCGGCGATCCGATCCTGTTCCAGCACTTGTTCTGGTTCTACTCCCATCCGGCGGTCTACATCATGATTCTGCCCTCGATGGGTGTGGTCAGCGAGATTATCTGTTGCTTCTCCCGCAACCGCATCTTCGGCTACAAATTCGTGGCGATCTCGAGTCTGGCAATCGCGTTGCTCGGGTTTCTGGTCTGGGGCCATCATATGTTTGTTTCGGGCCAGTCGACCAATGCGGGTCTGATATTTTCTTTCCTGAGTTTTGCCGTGGCGATTCCCTCGGCGGTGAAGGTGTTTAACTGGACCGCGACCCTCTATCGTGGCTCGATCACTCTCAAGGCACCGATGATCTATGCTTTGGGCTTCATCGGGTTGTTCACGATCGGCGGGCTTACGGGCTTGTTTCTCGCGGCGCTGGCGGTCGATGTTCACCTGACCGACACCTATTTCATCGTCGCCCACTTTCATTACATCATGGTGGGGGGCGCGCTGATGGCGTATCTGGGCGCGCTGCACTTCTGGTGGCCCAAGATCACCGGAAGGCTCTACTCGGAGGCCCTCGCGAAAGTCAGCGCCATTCTCGTATTCCTCGGCTTCAATCTGACCTTCTTCCCCCAGTTCATTCTGGGTTATCTTGGCATGCCGCGTCGCTATCACGTCTACCCGGACGAGTTTCAGGTGCTGAACGTATTTTCGACAGCGGGTGCCTCGATTCTGGGTGTCGGCTACCTGATTCCTCTCTGTTACCTGGCCTACTCGATGCGCTACGGCCCGCGCGCTTCGGCGAACCCATGGGGCGCGGCCGGGCTGGAATGGCAGACACCGTCGCCGCCGCCAACCGAAAATTTCCATACCACTCCCGTGGTGACCGATGAGGCCTATGACTATCGGCATCTGGATGCAGAGTTGGCTGCAGCCGAGGAGAGCAAGGCATGAGTGCGCCTTCAACCTCCCATCTCGAACACCAATTCGATGATATCGAGCAGCAATTCGGTGCAGCCAATCTTGGCATGTGGATTTTTCTCCTGACCGAAGTGATGTTTTTCGGGGGGATCCTCACCGCCTACGCGATCTATTTTGTAACCTTTGCCGAGATCTTCGAGGAAGCGAGCAATCATCTTTCCTGGTGGTTGGGTGGCATCAATACAATCGTTCTTCTCGCGAGCAGCTTCACCATGGCGCGATCGGTGGCCGCCGCTCAGGTCGATCGCTGGCAGGTGCAGGTCCGTTGGTTGCTCGCGACGATCGTGCTCGGCGTCGCATTTTTGGGGGTCAAGGCGTGGGAATACGCCGGGAAGTTCGAAGACAACCTCGTGCCGGGTCGCTACTTCTCGGTGGCGAGCGAGGCGGCCGCCGTCGAAGAACTTTTTTTCTCCTTCTATTTCCTGCTTACCGGCTTGCACGCGATCCATATGATCATCGGGATCGGGCTGCTCGCGTATCTGGTCGTGCGGGCCCGGCAGGGTAGTTTTGACCGAGAGTATTTCACGCCGGTCGAGATGGCCGGGCTTTACTGGCATTTCGTCGACCTGGTCTGGATCTTTCTCTTCCCGATGCTCTATTTGCTCGGACGACACTAGGGGGGTTCTGATGCATGTTGCAGCCGACGTTTCGCTCTATCGCAGGATCTTCCTCTGCTTGATCGCGCTCACCTTCGTGACGGTATTCGTCGCCTTTGTGGATTTGGGGCCCTGGAACGTTCTGGTGGCCTTGCTCATTGCTTCCACCAAGGCGCTTTTGGTCCTGCTTTATTTCATGGGTCTGCGCTGGGCGGATCGGTTGATCCGTTTTGGGGTCGTGAGCGCCGTCGTCACGGTGCTGATTTTGTTTGCGGGTGTTCTGAACGACGATTTCCATCGTGAAATCAGGAGGTTTCAGCCAGTTCAGGAAATTCGAGCGACCCTTGATGACCTCCGCGTACGCGGTCTCGACGGGATCACGGGTCGGTCGGAGGATTAAAAAAACTTATACAAGAGCATTTGTGTTATCAGAGACTTGCGCAATGAACGTTATGAACGTTATGAATGTTTTGAACGATTGATGAGCGGCCAATACGGGTCGCCGTGAAGGAGATCAAAATGGATGCAATGGGATTCTGGAACAAGGCAGATCACAATCTGACCGAGGAAGACGTAGATCGCATCAGCGAGGGGATGGTTCTCTCGACAGCGGTCGACCCGGGGCAAATGCCCCTCAACACCGATGCAGTGCCGGATTCGCCCGAGCGCTCGCTGGTGAGGGCGATTCTCTTTGACGCCGTCGAATGCTCGACCCGTCATATCGATTCGCGGATCCCCTCACAGCGCAAGGAAGCGGCTGAGGCTCTGGAATGGATCGAGTCGGATGACGAGACCTGGTTTCTTTCCTTCCGACCCCTCTGCAACCTTCTGGGAGTCGACGACGGCTTCCTGAGGCGTTTGGTGCGCGGTCGCATCCGTGACTCTCGAGCCGCTCAGGAAGCTCACTTCGAGGCCGCCTGAGCCTTTCCAGGGCAAGTTAGCTTCCATGGCCCCGGCAGACCGGGCAGAGACTTCTCTGCCCGGATGCCGGTTCCCGAGAACCGGGGCGAACCACTAAAAGCCAACCCTCGAATCAACCCAACCCCCTCGAAGCCATCAAG
>DLYX01000286.1:4202-4729 GCA_003447545.1 Deltaproteobacteria bacterium
CCAGGGCAAGCTAGCTTCCCTGGCCCCGGCAGATCGGCCAGAGACTCCTCTGCCCGGATGCCGGTGCCCGAAAACCGGGGCGAACCACTCAAAACCAACCTTCGAATCAACCCAAACCCCTCGAAGCCATCAAGCCGATGTTCGCTCCCCGGGTCGGAATTGTCTAGCTTGAGATCAGCCCGACACGGCAAGACCCTCTCCACAATCTTCTCTGACCAAGCTCGGAGGAAGCCCCGATGCAGGACCACTTGAACGACACGCACCCTGCGGCCACGCCCGAAGGCGGTTCGAGGGCGGGACTCGCCCCGGGAGATCAAACGCTGTGCCGCGAGACGCCAGCCTGGCGGCCGATCGGTCTCCCTCCGGCCGGCGGTTCAATCGCCAAGTCGGATGCCTGTCTGGCATCAGGACTTTATTCCGCCTCCGAGGCGGACAGTCTATTTTCGACACTGCGGGAAGAACTCTTCTGGGAAGAGCGTGAAATCCGGATCTTCGGGCGTCGGATGCTCCAGCCAAGGCTGGTCTCC
>DLYX01000382.1 GCA_003447545.1 Deltaproteobacteria bacterium
GTGGGCGGCTCGACGTCGGCGGCGTTGCTGAGTATCGGCGGTGGCGTCGCGATCGCGTTTGGTTTCGGGTCGATCCTCTGGGGGTACCTGATCGGACAGCGATGGGTATCGGTGAATCCTGTCGAACTGCCGCTGGCGGGGGCCGGTGATTCCCTCTCGGGGCTGCAGGTCGCCCAGATTACCGATCTTCATATCGGGCCGATGATGCGGGCACCGAAGCTCCGAGGTTACGTCGATCGCATCAACCGGCTCGAGCCTGATCTGATCGTCATCACCGGAGATATTTTCGACTTCGATCCGCAATATATTGAAGAAGGGTGCACGGAGCTGGCGCGGCTGCGCGCCAAGCGAGGCGTTTTTGCGGTTCTGGGCAACCATGATGTCTACACCGGAACCGAGCGTGTCGTTGCAGGCATTCGCGAGCATACCGATATCCGCGTGCTGCGCGACGAGTGGGTCGAGATCGACGTGGACGGCACGCCGATATGTCTGGCGGGAATCGAGGACCCCGGCGAGGGCTGGCGCGAGAAGGAGTCGGAGCATCCCGCGCTCGATGTCCTCGCACCGAAGATCCCCACTCATTTACCGCGAGTTCTGCTTGCACACCGCCCGAGCTACTTTGCCCACGCCTCAAGAGCCGGCTTTCAGGTGGTGCTTGCCGGACATACCCACGGCGGCCAGCTCCGTTTTCCTTTCGCGAAGAACTTCAATGCCTCGCGCGTCATCGCCCATCATACTGCGGGGCGTTTCGATATGGATGGGTCGACTCTCTACGTAAACCAGGGACTCGGTGTGGCAGGGCTGCCGGTCCGCCTGAATTGCCCGCGCGAGATCAGCCTGATCCGGTTGGTTGACGCCCCGGCGGTTGCTGTCGCGTGATGAGCTGACATTCGCCATCGGGCGGGGCTGGGTTTGCGGCTCCAGGGCAGGGATGAAGTCAGGCGCCACGGTGAAGTAAGTATAGGGTTGCCGGGTGTCGCCACCCTCGCTATGCCAAGAAACAGTTGCAGATGTCAGTACGACCTTCTTCCCCCCCGTCCAGAACCAGGAGAAATCATGAAACTCACACTTGTCCTCGCCGTTGCCTCGTTGCTCTTTTCCGTTGGGACCGCTGGCGCCGCTTCGCGCGGGAAACTCGTCCTTCCCCTTGTCAATCCCGACTCGCTTGCAGGGTCCGCCTTGTGGAATAACGACGAAGTCGAAGGAAGCTACGTTTTCAATCGCTGCCGAACACGAATCAAGATCAACAGCCACGGTTCCTCGGGGCTCCCGGGCAAGGACATCGTTTGCCTGCTGAGCAGTGATAGCTACTCGACCACGAGCCCGGAGACTGCGGCTGGATCTACGGCGGTTTTTCGGGGCACGATCGATGCAACGACTGGCAAGCTCGATATGCGATCCGATGATCGCGCGGTAGCTTGCGGTCTCGCGACGCCAACGATTTCTTTGCAGAATCAAATGCAGTGCTTTGAGGACACCGGGTGGAACGCGGCATTGCGTTGCACGAACTCGACAGGAATCTGGCTGCCCGCCAATACGTTGCCTGGCACCGGCAAGTATAATGGGGGTGCTCAGATCGGGGTCTGCGCCGGTCTCACTTCCGGCTTCCGGATGACGCCGCCGGCCGGGGAGTTGCTCTCCGAGACCGGACTGCCCATCCGTTGCAAGAAGTGCTCCTGAGCTGGAACCTACTGGGGGTACTGTTCGGCGATCTCGGCCTCGAGGAGCGCTCGGAGTTGGTTTGAGCCAAACCGGACGAGTGGTTTCCCGTTCACGAAGAACTGGGGTGTTTTGCGGACGCCGAGCGAGCGCCCATCGGCCAAGTCCTGCTGCACCAGCTGTTCCATCTTCGGATCTGCGGCGTCCCGGCGGGCCTGGTCAACATCCACGCCGGCGTTCGGCAGGAACTGCCAGATGGCCTCGGGCCTTGGATCATGGTGGCTCGCCCACAAGGGCTGGGTCTTGTAGAGCACCTCGAGCGTCTCCCAATAGCGCCCCTGCTGGCCTGCGGCCTCGAGAGCCTTCACCACCTCTGCGGAGCCTGTGTGGAACGGTGCATAGCGCAGGACAAGCCGGACCCGACCCGGGTTCTCGGCAAGTAGGCTTTTTACGAAGGGGTCGAACGATCGGCAGGTCTCGCAAGCGGGATCAAAGAACTCGACGATCACGACCTTCGCGTCGGCGGGCCCTTTGCTGCGGGAGTGAGGGCGCTCCAGCGGGGAGTCGGCTGCCGTGGCAAGCGCTTCGATGCGATCAGCTTCGGCTCCCATGTAGAGCCAGGTGGCGATTCCGAAGGCGAGAGCGAGTCCGACCCCGGCGACCAAAACGATAGTAGATTTCTTCATGACGATTGTCTCCTCTTCAATTGCCAGAGCAATCCCGTCACCATGGCAAATACGACCAGCGAGAGCATGGGGATCGAGACAAAGCCCAGAACCTGTAGCTGCGCCTCGGCACACGAGACTCCCTGGCGGCAAGGCGCTGCACTTTCGGGGATGACTCCGATCTGCAGGAGCAGGTGATAGAAGGCGATCAAGCCACCGATGGCTGCCAGTGGCAGTGCGTATCGCACGACACCGGGGTCGTAGGGAAGAAGCCCCCGGAGCAGAATAATGGCCAGAGGGAACATGAAGACCCTTTGTGCCCAGCACAGAGAACACGGCGGCAGCTCCATGACTTCCGAGAAAAACAGGCTGCCGAGGCTCGCTGTGGTCACCAGCAGCCAGCTGGCGAACAGGATGGCCCAGTCGGACTCGGAAGGAGTTGCGTGTGTACTCACCTCGATAGGGATAACGGAAGAACCGCCTTGTTGGGTAGAGGCGATCGACACCGATATCGCTTGTTCCGGTTCGAGGGTCTTGATTTCGGCTGGCGTTGGCCGTTTAGCTGATCTGCGATGGAGCCGACGGAAAAAGTAGCCGTGATTGGCGCGGGGGCGGCGGGGCTTGCGGTCGCGCGCCAGCTTGCGCTGGAGGGGTTTGAGCCCGTGATTTTCGAGGCCGAGTCCCGCCTCGGCGGCACATGGGTTTATACCGAGGATCTGGAATCGGACCCTCTGGGCCGGGATCCCGATCGATATCGCGTGCATACCTCGATGTATGCCGATCTGCGTACCAACCTTCCCCGCGACCTGATGGCCTTTCGCGAGTTTCCGTTCGATGCGGTGGAAGAAGGCGGGGAGGGCGGGCCCGAGCGGCGCGACAAAGGACTCCGCTTCCCACCCCATGTGGATGTCCTGCGCTACCTCGAGCGTTACGCCGAGCGATTCCATCTTGCCGATCGAATTCGCTTCCAGTGCCGGGTCGAGACCCTGGTGCCGCTGGATGCATCGGGAAATGTCTGGACCGACAGGGGTAACAGGGGTGACGAGCCCGCCAGCTGGCGCATCTCTGCGACCGACGCCAGCGGGGCCAGGCGCGACGAAGAATTCCGCGCTGTCGCGATCGGGAACGGGCATTACGCATTTCCTCGGGTTCCCGATCTCCCCGGTGCTGGTTTGTTCAAGGCCTCCCAGCTCCATAGCCATTCCTACCGGCATCCCGAAAAATATCGCGATCAAAAGGTGGTCCTTCTCGGGGCCCGAGCGTCGGGTATCGATATCGCGTTCGAGATCGGCAAATGCGCTCGGGAGGTCTACCTCTGTGCTCGTGGTGTCGAGCAGCAGCAGCCCCTCTTTGGCCGCGACAATATCTCTCT
>DLYX01000252.1 GCA_003447545.1 Deltaproteobacteria bacterium
CTGGATTGAGCTCTACAATCGCGGCGACACGGAGCGGGACATTTCTGGATGGTATTTGACGGACGACGCAGCAACGCTGACGGAATGGATCATCCCTCCAGACACGGTCCTTCAACCCGGCGAATCGGTGTTTTTTGATTCGCTCAATTTCGGAATGTCGGCCGAAGGCGAGGAAGTTTTCCTGACTCGTTCCGACGGACTCACGGTGGAAAGTAGGGTCGCGTTCGGCGCCCAGCAGGCCGATGTGACGCGAGGCCGTTATCCGGACGGCTCACCATCTTGGAGCTACTATCCCGCCAACGGAACACCGGGTCAATCAAACGGTTCACCGACGACCTCCGCCGTCGTGATTACCGAAATCATGTATCATCCTGCAGGCGATAACGACGCGGAAGAGTTTATCGAACTGTATAATGCGGGCCCCGAAGAGGTGGATTTGTCCGGGTGGTCTATCGACGGCGGCATACGCTACCGGTTCCCAGCGGACGTGACCCTCGCCACGGGGTCTTACTTGGTGGTGGCAAATGATCCAGACTCGGTGAATGCAAAGTATGCCTTGGATGATTCGCTGGGGCCTTTTGACTCGCGCCGGCTTTCCAACCGGGGCGAAAACCTGAACCTGCACGACGCGCTGGGGAATGTGGTGGACGCGGTCTTTTACCGGGACCGCGGAAGGTGGCCGCGAACAGCGGACGGGGAAGGTGCTTCGCTTGAATTAAAGTCGCCGAGAATGGACAACGCGCTCCCAGAAGCTTGGATGGTGGGCAGCGTTGCATCGGAGGGAACGCCCGGGACCGCTAACCATTCGAATACAAACACAACGACTATCATTTTTTCCGCAGGGCACTATCCGGTGATACCAACATCCGCCGAGGCAGTCACCATTCGTGCTAGGGTATCGAACTTGGACCGACCGGTTCACCTGCGTTGGAAGAAAGATGCCGATGTGGTGTTTCAGTCGATCGCCATGACGCCGGTTTCGGCCATGGACCTGGTCGCGGTGATACCCCCACAGGGCGACCGCGATTTGGTCGAATACTACATTGAGGCGGAAGACGACGCCGGCTACCTCGCCACCTGGCCGCCGGGAGCGCCGGTCTTTCAGCTGGCCTCGGGAGGAGAGGTTCCTTTCACACTGCGCTACCTCTGTCTGGACTCCCCCGCGCAGAACGGTGTGCCGTCGTTTCGCTTGCTGGTTTCCCAGAAGACGCTGGACGAATTACAATCGCGCGAACTCTCGAGCGACGAGCTGCTACCCATTACGATGACCTATGGCGACGAGGTATTCCCATTTGCCCGGTATCGATACCGAGGCACGCTCAAGCGGCAGTGGACGGTCAAATCGTACCGAATCGACCTAGAGCACGATCATCCGTTTGCGGGCGAAGACCGTTTGAATTTCAACGGCAAGCGACCCGGACCGGAGTGGCTGGCCACGGAATATGTCAAGGAAGCGGGCTTCGCCGTCCCGGAGCTCGAGGCGATTCGCCTGCACGTGAACCATCGGGACCAGGGACCGTATCTGTGGGCAGAGCGGATCGGGGGTGACTACCTGGAAAGAAACTACCGCGGCGCGTCCACCGGGGCTTTTTACGAAAGTTGGGGCGAAGGAGACACGGGGGTTGTCTCTCCTGAAGTTCTGGGGGTGCTCGATGTGGTTCGAAACACGAACCAGCTGGACTACGCTGCGGCGGTGCGGCAGGTCATCGACCCGGACCAGTGGCTGAGCTGGGCGGCTTCGATGGTCTTGCTTGGAAACAACGAAACGATCCTCGGCGGCATTAGTGGCAATCACGCCGTTTATCTGCATCCGGACTCCGGTCTTCTGAGGCTGGAGCCGCTCGATCTCGATGCGACGTGGGAGCCGGCGAGTCTCGGCATGCCGGTTCACGTGGCCACCCCACTGCCGCGCCCGGAATGGCCCTCGGGGCTGGAAGCGCTGGAGTCCTTGATGCGCACTCCGTATTTCCAGAGACGTTATTACCAGATTTTGGCCGATGAACTGGACGGGTGGTTTCTTCCTTCCAGACTGACGGATGCTATCAACGACCACTTCAACTTAATTGACCCCAGTGGACTGAGCGCGCCGGATCAGGGATCGCCGGGGACAACCAGCGGGTATCTCAATTTACGTCGTGACGTCGTGGACCAGCAGATCAGCGACCTCGTGAACGCCACCGCGAGCTTCGCTCCGAAACCGCTCGCCCCCGAAATCGGAGGGGTTTACTGGCAGCCGTTTCCCGAGGTGGAGCTTTCAGGCGTCGTCGTGCCCGCCACCCATCTCGTTCTGGTCAACCAGAGCACCGCCGGAGTGTCGCTGGATTCGAGCGAGGGAAGTTGGAGCTATCGCACCACCCTGTCGCAGGGCGACGCCATCCTGAACCTTGCGGCCCAGCCCCTGAGCAACCGTGCGTATCAAACGCCGGAACAGGTCCTTACCTTGCGCTACGACGGCAACGACGACGACGGGGACGGCCTGCCCAACAGTTGGGAAAGGTATTACGGGCTGGATCCGAACGACGACGGCAGCGTCGATGCCTACCAGGGAGCTGCCGGTGACCCGGACGGCGACGGGACGACCAACCTCGAAGAGTATGAGGCCCGATCCCATCCTACGCTATCCCTCCCATTCCGACCGACCGTCACCGTGCTCCCGCCCGACGGGATCAGGCTGACCTGGTTGTCCGCACCGGGTGCGATCTACCAGATACAATTCAGCGACAGTCTGGTCGGCACCTGGACCGACCTTGGCCTCCCTCTCGCAGGTGATGGAACCAGCTTGTCTGCCATCTTTTCCACCCTTCCTGCGCCGCGAAAATTCTTTCGTATTGCGGTGAAAA
>DLYX01000030.1 GCA_003447545.1 Deltaproteobacteria bacterium
GCCGCCACCAAGCAGGTGCGCAGCGAACGGACCTTGATGCGCCTGCTGGATGCAGCCGAGGAGCTTTTGCAGGAGCGCGGTCTCTCCGGTCTTTCCATTCCCGAGATCGTCCGGCGAGCGGACTCGTCGGTCGGCGGATTTTATGGCCGTTTTCGAGACAAGAACGAGCTCCTTCGCGCTTTGGAGGAACGTCAATTTCGCGAACTTGAGGGCCTCGTGGACCGGCTGGTGGATTCCCGCCGCTGGTCGGGCGCTCCGGCTGCCGCAATCGTGGCAGCGGCGACCACCGAGCTCGTCGGAGCGGTGCGGGAGCGAAAGGAAATTCTGGGCGCGTTCCTCTGGAGGGCGACACAGGACGTCGACGTCCGCGAGGAGGGCCTGGCTTTCCGCCAGGGGGCTACGGTTCGCCTGCGAGAGTTGCTGCTTTCGGAATGTCCGGGCGAGTTCTCTCATCCGGACCCGGAGTTGGCGATTGATCTGGCGGTACAGACAGCTTTCGCATTCATGCAACAACATATTGTGGTTGGCGAGACCCGCAGTGGGGACCGGATTCTTTCGGACGAGGAATTGGCTCACGAATTGACGCACATGGTTTGCGCCTACGTGGGAATCAAGGCACTGCCCGAGATGGCGAAAGATCGCCGCTCGGGCAAACAGGAATTGGGGGGTACTCAATGAACTTTATGCAGAAAAATCCGCTTCCGCTTCCGGCGCGTGGTGAGTTTGCGTCCGTGAAGTCAACGATGGAAACCGTGTTTGATTGGCAATATGCCATGCGGAAGAAGAACCTGCTCAACCTCTACGAGAAGGGCAAGGAACTGAGTTGGAACGCTTCCGATCTGGCCTGGGACACCGAGGTGGACCTCGACCGGATGATGCAGGAACGCATCGATGGTGGCTTTACCGCCATGACCAACCAACTGATGCAGCCGCCCAAGCCGTTTACGGATGAAACGGCGATGCTTTTCATGCGCCATCAGAATGCCTTCATGCTCTCGCAGTTCCTGCACGGTGAGCAGGGCGCCTTGTTGGCGACCGCCAAGATCGTGCAGACGGTGCCCAACGCCGAGGCCAAATTCTACGCGGCCAATCAGGTCGCGGACGAAGCTCGTCACGTGGAGGTGTATCATCGCTACCTGACGGAAAAGTTCGGTCTTTCCTACGAGATTTTGCCGAGTCTGGAGACCCTGCTGGACGATATCATTCTCGACCCGCGCTGGGATATCACGTTCCTGGGTATGCAGATCCTCGTAGAGGGAGTCGCCTTGGCGGCCTTTTCACTCGTGCGGATGCAGTTGCCGGATGAGCCGCTGATTCAGGATCTGATTACCCGGGTGATGCAGGACGAGTCCCGCCACGTCGCCTTCGGCGTCATCTCGCTCGAGGAGATCTATGCAGACCAGCTGACCTCGGCCGAGATGCGGGAGCGCGAGGACTTCGTGATCGAAGGCGCCCACCTTCTGCGCGAGCGATTTCTCCTCACGCCGATCTTCGAACGCCTCGGTTGGGATAGCAAGGTCTGGACGGATTGGGCGATCAATACGCCGTTCCAAAAGGGCTTCCGGCAGATGACCTTTGCCAAGATCGTACCCAATCTGAAGCGTCTGGGGCTCCTGACGCCACGGGTGCGCGACGCGTTCGAGAAGATGGACCTGCTTCGCTTCGAACATCTCAAGGATTCTGTCGACGAGCCCGAGGCACCGCCCCCCACGGAACTGGTGGAGTTGCTGAACACCTATCTTCAGTCCGAGTTGGGTAGCGGCGAAAAAACCGCAGCTCTCTAGCCTCCAGGCGATTGCCGAAGATTCCCTTGCAGGGGTCGGGGCGGTTGGAAAGCCGCCTCGATCCCTATTTTTTTGTGTAGAGACTCTCGATCTCGGCCTGATAGCGCTCGTGGATGCCGCGTCGTTTGAGCTTGGATGTGGGCGTCAGAAGGTCGGAATCAGGCAGCCACTCTTCGCCGAGGATGCTGATCTTTTTGACGCGCTCTGCATTGTTGAACGACTTCATGGCGTCTTCCACAGCGCCTTCGAGTTCTCCGATGATCTCGGGGTGCCGCGCCAGTGCTTCGAGGCTTGTGTCGGAGAGATCTTTGGATGCTGCCCAGGCTTTTGCGGCATCAGGGTCGAGTACCACCAGTGCGGAGACGAAGGGCCGGCCATCGCCGATCGCACAGGCCTGACCAATCAAGGGAATCATCTTGAGAGAAGATTCCAGGTTCGAGGGGCTGATATTCTTGCCACCTGCCGTGATCAGGAGTTCCTTTTTGCGGTCGACGATCTTCAGATAGCCATCCGCATCGATCTCGCCGATATCGCCTGAGTGGAGCCATTGCTCGGAATCCAGAGCTTCGGCGGTTTTGGCGTCTTCCTTCAGGTAACCTTGGAATACGTTGCCGCCACGGCAAATAACCTCGCCATCGTCCGCCAGTCGAACCTCACAGCCGGGGATCGCTTTGCCCACGCTGCCCGCTTTGACGATCCAGGGGGAGAACGTGATGGGTCCACTCGACTCCGACATTCCGTAGATCTCGGCGAGCGGTACACCCAGTCCACGGAACCAGAGCATCATTTCGCGGGGCAGGGGTGCGGCACCTGTGACCGCAAGTTTGCACTCGTCCATGCCGATCAGGGCGCGCACCTGCGAGAAGGCAACCTCATCGAGGAAGTTCCAGGTCTCGCGATCCTGCTCGGTCGCGGTGCCGTCGGTCATTCTTTCACGCAAGGGAATGGCAGCTTCGATTGCATCCGTGAACTTGGCCTTGCGCTCGGGGTCGGCTGCGAGCGCAGCATTGACGCCGGCATACATCTTCTCCCAGATCCGCGGTACCCCGAAGAAATAGGTCGGGCGCACTTCGCGCGCGTAATCGGCGACCTGCGTTGGTTCCGGGCAAGTGGTGACCGTACAGCCAAAAGCCAACTGCTGGTAATGACCCACCATGCGCTCGGCAATATGAGCCATGGGCAGATAGGAGACCAACTTGACCCCGCGATAGGACTCCCAGCCGATCGTGATTCGCAGTGACTCGACGGTCCAGCAAACATTATAATGGCTGAGCATGACGCCCTTGGGTGGGCCGGTGGTGCCGGAGGTATAGATCATTGTGGCCAGATCTTCCGGCTTTGCGGTGGTCGCGGCGGCCTGCAGGTCCATCGGCTCGCCGGCGGTGAGGTCTTCCCAGCTGAACTCGCCGTCTTGATGATCGCGGAGGCTTCCGAGCGCCTGGAGTCTCGGCAGGTTGCTTCGGGCTGGCCGGAATCGGTCGAGGAAGCGGCTGTCTTCGACGAAGGCCAGTTTCGCTTCGCAGTGATTCGCCAGATACTCAATCTGGCCCTCGGAAGACGAGTTGTAAATCGATACGGGGGCGGCGCCGAGGAAATAGGCCGCGGTATCAATAATGTGAAACTCGGGGATATTGCGCATCATCAGAACGAGCCGATCGCCATGCCCGATCCCGAGACGAGAGAGCCCACCGGCCACGCGGGCCACAAGCTCGGCATATTCGTCGAAGGTCCAGCTGCCATAGCTACCGTCGTCGTTTTTCCAGCGCAGGGCTTCTTCGGGGCCATGTTCGGCAACGGTTGCGAGAAAGCTCGTGGCCAAGGTCTGGCCGGCTACAGTCTCTTCAATGCTCATTATTTTCTCCCCCGGGGGGCCCGCCATGGGCGCCAACTCCTGTTTTCCTAGCGAACAGCCTCGCCGATTCACAAGTCCCCGGTGTTCGGGTTTGCCGAGAGGTCCTGCTGGCTTTACAGTTTAACTATGCCTTTCCGTACAGCGCATCCTCTCGACCCCTCCGACACGTTTATTTCTCGCCATATCGGCCCGCGTGAGGCGGACCTCGCCGATATGCTGGCTGCTCTGGACTGTGAGTCCCTCGAGGCGCTCGCCGCGAGGACGGTGCCGGAGGCGATCCGGCTGAAAACGCCGCTGGAATTGACGGATGAAGGCGAACGCGCACTCGGCGAAACCGAGGTTCTGGATCGCTTGCGGGAGCTGCTCGCCGAGAATCGCCCCCACCGCTCCTGTATCGGCATGGGCTATTCGGACACGATCGTTCCGCTCGTGATTTTGCGCAATGTGCTCGAAAATCCGGGTTGGTACACCCAATATACGCCTTATCAGGCCGAGATTTCTCAGGGGCGGCTTGAGGCGCTGCTGAATTTCCAGACGATGGTGGCTGACCTGACTGCTTTGCCGCTGGCCAACGCTTCTCTGCTGGACGAGGCAACGGCGGCTGCCGAGGCGATGGCGATGTGCCGAGCAGCCTCTCGAGGCAAGCGGAGCCGTTTTCTGGTTTCGGCGGCTTGTCACCCGCAGACGATTGGTGTCGTGCGCACGCGCGGGACCTCCATGGGTATGTCGGTTGAAGTTGCCGACGTGCATGAATTCAAATTCGACGCAGACGTCGCTGGTATTCTGCTGCAATACCCGGATACCGAGGGGCGTCTTCTCGATCCGAGTGCGGCAGTCACGCAGGCCCATGACTGCGGGGCTCTGGTGGTCATGGCCGCAGATATTCTGGCCCTGACCTTGATCAAGCCTCCCGGCGAGTGGGGGGCAGATATCGCCATCGGATCGACGCAG
>DLYX01000408.1:0-2035 GCA_003447545.1 Deltaproteobacteria bacterium
GTCGGTGCGCTCGCGGCGCTGCTGGATATGGACTTCGAGGTGCTCACCGGTCTGGTCGAGGATCAGTTCAAGGGAAAAGACAGGCTGATCCAGCCGAATATTCACGCACTGGAATTGGGTCATGATTGGGCGCGTAACCATCTCGAGTGCCCTCTGGGTGTCCGCGTTGAAGCCCGCGAAGGGCCCCGGGATTCCATTCTTCTCGATGGGAATACGGCGCTGGGCCTGGGCGCTATTTATGGTGGCGCTACGGTGGCCGCGTGGTACCCGATCACACCGTCGACGTCGGTCGTCGATGCCTTCGAGAAATATTGCAAGCGTCTGCGCGTCGATCCGGAAACCGGCCGTCGCAACTACGCCATTGTTCAGGCAGAGGATGAACTTGCCGCTATCGGGATGGTGATCGGCGCCAGTTGGAACGGCGCCCGCGCGTTCACCGCGACCTCCGGTCCCGGAATTTCATTGATGAGCGAATTTCTGGGGCTTGCCTACTTCGCGGAGATTCCCACGGTGCTTTTCAACGTGCAACGCGCCGGGCCGTCCACGGGCATGCCCACGCGGACCCAACAGTCGGATGTCCTGTCCTGTGCTTATGCTTCCCATGGCGATACCAAGCAGGTCCTGCTCTTTCCGTCGACGCCGCGCGAATGCTTTGACCTCGGGGCGAAATCGCTCGATCTTGCGGAGCGCTTGCAGACGCCGATTATTCTGATGACGGATCTCGATCTCGGCATGAACGATCATATCTCGAGTCCTCTGGAATGGGATGATGCCCGCGAGTTTGACCGGGGCAAGGTGATGACGGCCGAGGAGCTCGAAGCGGGCAAGGAGTTCGGCCGGTACCTCGACGTCGACGGCGACGGGATCTGCTATCGGACCTACCCCGGGACGCACGCGACGCGAGGGTCCTTCTTTACCCGGGGTACCTCTCGCGACGAGTTCGCCATCTACACGGAAAAGGGCGAGGAGTACGAGAAGAATATGCTTCGCCTGATGCGCAAATGGGATACGATTCCCGAGCATCTTCCGGCTCCGGAGATTATCGAATCCGATCAGGATACCGACGCGGCCGTGCTTTATTACGGCACCAGCGAGGCTTCCTCCCGCGAGGCCCTCGACTATCTCGCAGATGACGGCATTTATCTGGATGCGATGCGGGTGCGCGCGTTCCCGTTCAGTCATATTGTGCGCGAGTTCATCGAAAAGCACGAGCGAGTGTATGTGATCGAGCAAAATCGGGATGCACAATTGCGGACATTGCTGATGACCGAGCTCGGACTGGCCCCCGATCAACTCAAGCCGGTTCTGAGCTTTGATGGAAACCCGATCAGTGCTCGCAATATCCGCAAGCAAATCAGGAGATACCAGGAGGGCGGGGATATTACGCCTTTTCATCGTGAGAACATCGCTATCCGTGGCGCCGGAGATTCCGCATGAGTTACCTGACACCTACGTTTCGTCACCCAGACCTGCCGGTCAATAATCTTGGGTACACCAAGGCGGACTACGAGGGCGCCCTCTCGACCTTATGCGCTGGTTGTGGGCACGATTCGATTTCCGGTTCGATCGTGCGTGCGGCGCACGAGCTGTCGATTGAACCGCACAAGATTGCGAAGCTCTCGGGGATTGGATGCTCGTCGAAAACTCCGACCTACTTTCTCGGGAATTCGCACGGGTTCAACTCGGTCCACGGACGGATGCCGTCGGTGGTGACCGGGGCGGCGTTGGCCAATCGCGATCTCCTTTATATGGGTGTTTCCGGGGATGGCGATACAGCTTCCATCGGAATGGGCCAGTTCGCGCATATCGCTCGGCGCAACCTGAACATGGTCTATATCGTGATGAATAACGGCTGCTACGGACTCACGAAGGGGCAGGATTCGGCGACGGCCGATGAGGGGTCGGCGAGCAAGAAAGGCGACCCGAATCCGTTTAATTCGATCGACCTCTGCGCCACGGCTTTGCAGATGGGTGCCACTCTGGTCGCGCGCAGCTTCTCGGGTGACAAGGACCAACTGGTGCCGCTGATCAAGGC
>DLYX01000408.1:2327-4438 GCA_003447545.1 Deltaproteobacteria bacterium
GACAAGGAGCAACTGGTGCCGCTGATCAAGGCGGCCATCAGCCATCGGGGCTTCGCCTTTATCGATGTCGTGTCTCCGTGCGTGACGTTTAACAATAATCCGGCTTCGACCAAGAGCTACGAGTTCGTTCGTGACCATGCCGAGGCGACGGGTACGATTGATTTTGTCCCCATGGGCAAAGAGATCACGGCGGAGTACGCGGCGGGTTCCAGCCACGAGGTGACGCTACATGATGGCTCCTCGCTTCAGTTGCATAAGTTGGCAGAGACCCATGATCCGCTGAATCGCCGGTCGGCGATCAACACGATCGAGGATTACCGGGAGTCCGGAAATATTTTGACCGGTCTGATCTATATGGATGAATCCTCCAGAGACCTTCACGATACTTTGGAGACCTCCGAGCGCGCGCTCAACCAGCTGGGCGAAGCCGACCTCTGCCCGGGAAACGAGCAACTCCGGAAAATCAACGCTTCCTTGCGTTGACGTCTCGCCATGCGGGTCTCAGGTGGCGGCTTGCTCGCAACGGCGTTCGCCGGGCGGTTGTTGCAGCAGGGATTCCAGGAGTAATGGCCGATCGGTCATGATGCCATCCACTCCGAGCTCGATCAGCCACAGCATGTCTTCGCACGCATTGATGGTCCACACCTGAACGGGCATGTTGACGGCGTGGGCTGCGGCTACGAGTTCCGGCGTAACGATGGGCAGGGAGTCGTCGCCGGGGATCTCGTCACCGATCTGATTGGCGTCGGGGGGGATCTGGGCGGCGATATGTTGCGGCACCTCCGGGAGGACGCCAGTGCCGAGAAAGACCGCGAAAATATCCAAGCCGACGCCCAGGGGCAGGGACGTATAGATACAAGGAGCTACGGCCTTGAACTTCGCACTCACTTCGTCATCGAAGGTGGCGACGATCAGGTCGGTGCGCCGCCCGAAGCTCAGCAACAGGTCGGCCATCTGTTGCTCGTAGGCACCCTCGCCATCGTCTTGCTTCAGTTCCACATTGATCCGGTGATCGGCAAAGCGGGAGAGGGCTTCCGGCAGCGTCGGGATGCGAAAGTCTGTGGCGCTGTAGCCCGGTGGCGGTGCCTTTTCGCCCGTGGCGATCCCGCGGAAAATATAGTCGTCGGGATCCCGGTCCCGTCGGGTGCCTTCGCCGGGGATAAACCAATAGGCGGCGTCGAGCGCCTGCACCTCGGCAAGCGTCATGTCGACGATCGCCCCGTCTCCGTTGGTCGTTCGCCCGACGCCCGCGGCATCATGCAGGACAACCAAATGGTTGTCGCTTGTCTGAAAGACATCCATCTCGAGCACATCGGCTCCGGCAAGTGCAGCCTCTGTGTAGGCGTAGAGTGTGTTTTCGGGGAAGTCCGTCACGCCGCCGCGGTGAGCGAAGTTCAGCGGATCGCCGCCGTTGACCAGCCATGGATTGGGGAGCTTGTCGAAGGCTGCATCGCATCTGCTGTCGTCGTTGCCGATAGTCGCCCGGGCCGATTCCGCGGTGGGTGTGGCATTCTTGCTGGTCTCGAAGGAGAGGAGAAAGCTCTCGTTCGGTTCTTCCTCGGTATCACCGATCAACTCGACCTCGATGGAGCCGTCCAACGCGCCCGGAGGGATGATCAATTCGCCGGAGGTGTCGAGGTAGTCCTCGCCGGGTATTGCCGTGATCGCACTCGTGGCGTAGCGCACGGTGACCGCTCGGGGTTGGGGTTCGGTCAGAGTGACTCGAAATCGTAAAATAGAGGCCTCATCCGGCCCGCCTTCGGGCCGCGCCATGGGATTGACGGTGAGCGAGGAGGGCTGGAAGCTCTCCCCGTTGTCGGCGGAACTCCCCGAGCAAGCCTGCAATATACCCAGCGAGAAGATCAGAGCCGTTATAACTGGCAACCTCTTTTTTCGATGCATCATGCTTTGTCTCCCTCGCTCACCAATCAGAATCGCTGCTGGTGGCCACTCTAGCGTGCGCATCTTGAACTACGCCAGGCAAGGCTCAGCCTCAAGCCCGACGACCCTTGTCAGGATCCAAAACATACCATCGGTCGGTGTGAGTCGCCGCGGACGGCAAGAGCGTGCACGCACAAACGCCGCGCCCAGCCCGCTTCATGAGCAGGCCG
>DLYX01000213.1 GCA_003447545.1 Deltaproteobacteria bacterium
GCGCTACGATCTCGGCACTTTTCCTATGGGAGGAAAGCGAACGCGCCTTCAAACCCCAGCCCTTCATTGGCGGCACCAAAGAAGATCGTCAGCTTCTGAGCGGCATCCGCCTGGGACGGGATCAAAGCTTTGCCGAACTCATGCGCAAAGAGCGTGGCGTCATGTGCCACGACATGAATGATCAGGACTTTCTGCCGATCTCTCTCTGGCAGCCCCTGCGAATTGGCCAGTTTATCGCCGCTCCGCTTCATACGGACAACCAGGTTCTCGGAGTCCTTCTCCTCGCTCGAGACAGCAATGAATCCCTTCTGGAACGGCATCAGCTGAGACTTTCGCGAGCCGTCGCGCGACGTCTCGCTTACGGACTCGAAAATGCGAATCTCGTCAAAGCTCTTGGCGCTGCCAGCAGGCTCAAGAGCGAGTTTGTCGCGACCATGTCCCATGAACTCCGGACGCCGCTGCACGTAGTTCTCGGCTATGCGGACCTCATGCTCGATGAGGCTTTCGGCAGCGTGAACGATGAACAGCGAGACAGCCTGCGGCGCATCGAGCGAAGCGGTGCCGCCCTGCTTGAGTTGATCAACGAGACACTGAACCTCAGCCAACTCGACTCGGGCGAGATGCCGATGGCCCTCGAAGAGATCGACCTCCGGCAATTATTCGAGCGGATTGCCGCAGAAGGTGCAGTCCCGCACGCGGCCGCCGGGGTCGACTACCAAACGCAGATTTCAGACGATCTCCCCCTGATTTTTTCCGACCGGGGAAAGATAGAGGTCATCGTTCGGAACCTGCTTTCCAATGCCTTCAAGTTTACCACCGACGGATTTGTCCTGCTCAGAGCCGAAGAGACCCAAGATGGAATCTGCTTTTCGATTCGCGATACTGGCGAAGGAATGACCGCGGATACTTTAAATTTCGTTTTTGAACCCTTCCGGCAGGGTGCCGACCCGCTGACCCGAAAAGTCGGTGGTGCCGGGCTGGGCTTGCACCTCGTAGAACGGTACGTCGAACTTCTGGGTGGAACAATTGACGCTACCAGCGAGCCCGGTCAGGGTTCCCTCTTTACCGTGCGTCTGCCGCTTCGACTGCGGACATTGGCAGGAACCAAGCCTTAGATGAGAACGTCGGAGCTGTATTTCCCATGAGTCAATTAACCTCTTTTCGCGACCGACGCGTTCTGATCACCGGTGCATCCAGCGGTATTGGTCGAGCTCTGGCGCTGGAATTGGCGAAACAGAATGCACGCCTCGCGCTCGTCGCGCGGCGCGAATCCGAATTGGAAGTTCTCGCCCAGGAGATTCGCTCCTTGGGCGGCGAGGCAGCGTTTGCGGTTGCCGATATCGCGGAAAGACTGGAAGCCGAGAGGGCCTGCCACAAACTGAGTGAGGCGTTCGGTGGTATTGATCTCCTGGTCAACAATGCCGGCTACGGCCACCATCGTCGCTTCCTCGACTGGGACGTGGACGATATGGAGCGCATGATGCGAGTCAATTATCTCGGATCTCTGTATGTCACCAAGGCTCTGGTCCCGCAGATGGTCCAACGTCGCGAAGGTTGGCTTGTGTTCATCGCCTCGGTTGCCGGCAAAATTGCCCCACCGGACGAATCCGCCTACGCGGCGAGCAAGTTCGCCATGGTCGGATTGGCCGAGTCCATCTCTCTTGAGCTTGAGGAACACGGCATTCATACGCTGACGGTCTGCCCCGGTGCCATTCGTACGCCTTTCTTCGACGAAGAGGCACTGCAACGGATGCCACCTGTCGCTAAAAACAGCATGGTCTCGGTCGAAAGCCTCATCGAAAAAATCATTCGCGCCCTGAAGCGCGGAGATCGTGAGCTGACGCACCCTGCTTTTATTCAAGCAGGCTACGTGGTGCGCGCGCTGGCCCCGGGCTTCATGCGACGTCAGGTTCGACGGACCACGATGAAATAGCCTACCGCCCCCAACCGGCCGGATCCTGAGCGTAGTAAGCCGACAACTCCTCGTATAGATCCGGGTGCTTGCGGCGCAGCGATTTTGGCTTCTCGAAAAACGCCTCGGTCACAACAGCGAAGAACTCGGCGGGGTCTGTGGCGGCATAGGGATCAATATCGGTGCTCCGCCCACGATCCAGACGCGAGCGAAGATCCTCGAACTCGGCGCCCAGAACGCGCGCCCAGGCGACATAGTGACTGCGCTGCTCCAGAATCGGCGCGCCGTCAGAAACACCGTCTTCCTGATCGAGTTGATGTGCGAACTCATGCAACACGACGTTATGCCCGTCGTTTGCGCACGAAGCCCCCGAGCGCACATCGTCCCACGAAAGCACCACCACGCCGCGCACCCAGGACTCACCAAGGCGGGCCGATGGCTCCTCGACCACGATGCCTCCCGCGAGGACCCGCTTCTGGCTGGCCACATAGGCATGAGGATAGATCAGGATCGTCATCAAATGGGGGTAGTAGTGCGGGTCCTCCTGATGCAGCAAAAGCAGGCAGGCCTGCGCCGCGACCGTCACCCGAATTTCGTCGGTCATCTCGAGGCCACCGCAGCCTTCGAATTTCTTCTCGGCCAGAAAGACCTTCATCCGATTAATCAGATCGTCCTGCTCCACCGAGGTAAGAGAAGCAAAAAGCCCAAAGTTCCTCTCAACAATCTCGCGCCATTGGGCGGGAAACGGCCGGGCCTGCACTCGCGCTCGGCGGCGCTTGCGCCACCATTTCGTCATCCGATCAACCGGGGAATCTCGATATTTTCGAGCTCCCGCATCGCCGGGGACAGCAGAAACTCCTGGCGCAACAAGCGCCGATGAAAGAAGCGAATCAAGGCCTCATCGTTTGCCGGATCCTCCCGCGCGACCAGAGCCTCAAGCTGCTCGTCGGAAACCGGTTCGGCAGAATTCAGAAGCACCAGGGCCTCCGCCTGATTCGCCTGCTCGATTGCAGCACCATATTGATCGGCGCGTTGCAGGTAGATCGCGCTGCGATCGATACAATCTTTCTCGAAAGCAGCGAACGTCGAGTCCTCCGGCTTGGGCTGCAGCGCCGCACGCATCGAGGAAAACGCCGGCGCGTACATGGAAGCCTCAGCCACCGGATCGGCGGGAGCCTCCAGATCAATCCCCATCAAGCCGGCGATCCATTCCAGCGAAGCCCGGCCATAGACTACGTACCAACCAAGGTATTGGGCGTACACCAGCCCCGGGGGCGGCTCGGCACAGAGGTGTGAAACCGCCAGGGGTGTGCAAATCCCGAAGCGGACAGCGTGGTATTGCACCACGCGCGGGTCTACCTCAATGCCCCGACAAGATTCGTAGTGGCGAATCCCGGCGAGCAAATCTCCCAGTGGCTCGCTCAAGGTGCGGCCGAAAAGGGCACCCAGATCGGCGGCGGGATCCCCGAGATACGCCAACTCCAGATCGAGCACGGCGGTCATATGCCCGTCTTCGAAGATGAACTGGCCGGCGTCGCCGCAGAGGAAGGTGGTCTCGTCACGGTCTTGCGGCATATGCCGCTTCAGCCAAGCAAGCACAAACTCAATCATCGGTTCGGGTCGGACCTTGTTCCCGCGATAAGCTTTCTCCCAGGAGGCAAGGTCGCCAAGCGCACGCGTAGCCTCATCCGGCGGCCGCGTCAGCCCGCGGGCTTCGAAATCGGCCAGATCGATTTCATGCATCTTCGCCAGCCATTCCATGTACTCCCGAAAGACTGTGGTCCGCTCTTCTTCACTTTCGGCAGTCGCCAGATTCGCGCGACCCGGAGAACGCTCGAGGACCAGACCGGGTGGGTCACTACACACGCCCCAGACTTTCGGGACAGGCACTCCATTTTCGGCAAGAACCTCCAGAAACGCACCTTCGTGGTCCAGCGTATAGACCCCCAGACCGGCTTCGCCTCGCGCGCCTCGAAAATAGATGGGGACAATCCCGCCCGAGGTCTCGACGTCGAAAAACCAGGCCGGCCGCCAG
>DLYX01000038.1:0-1207 GCA_003447545.1 Deltaproteobacteria bacterium
AGTTCATCCGCACCTTCGGCATCATAGCGCTCAGCGACTTCCACTGGATCGCCTGCGTCGCGCAAGCCGACAAAAGAGACGCCCTTGACGACCCGGCCCCCTTTGACATCGAGACACGGGATGATGCGCTTGGCCAGCATCAACCCTCACCACGAGCGAGTCGAACCGCCTCCGCCAGGTCGATATCCCCCTCATAGAGGGCCCGACCGATAATGACGCCGCAGAGGTTGGCGCCCCGATCAAAGGCCGCGCGCGCCTCGCGAATATCGGCAACCGTAGCCACCCCTCCGGAAACGATGACCGGCACTTTATGCCCCGCAGCAAATTGAACGGTGGCTTCGATACTCGCGCCCTCCCCCGTTCCGTCGCGACTGATATCCGTATAGACGATCGCCGTAGCCCCCCCGGCCTCCGCCGACTGGGCAATCTGCATGGCCGTCACAGTCGCTTCCTCGAGCCAGCCCTCAGTGGCGACCTTCCCGGCTCGTTCATCGATGCCCACCGCGATATGACCAGGCCATCTCTCGCAAGCGGCCTGAATCAGTTCCGGCTGCTGGGCGGCGGCAGTCCCGAGGATTGCACGGTCAGCGCCCGCGTCCAGAACCGAGGCGATAGAATCGAGATCGCGTAGCCCGCCGCCAACCTGAACCGGAATCTGCAACGCCTTGCAGATATCTCCAATGACGGAACCGTGCTGCCTCGAGCCTCGAGCCGCTCCGTCGAGGTCCACTACGTGCAAGCGACTGCCGCCCTCGGCTTCCCAGCGCTGCGCCATGGCCACAGGGTCGTCACCATATTTCTTTTCTCGGGCAAAATCGCCCTTGGTGAGTCGGACGCATTTTCCACCACGGAGATCGATCGCCGGAAGCACTTCAAAATTTCTCATAATTCACCTTGCAGCAACGACTGCGCCTAGAGGCGCGCAACAAAATCTCCGAGCAGCCGAATCCCGGCGCCCTGGCTCTTTTCGGGATGGAATTGGGTGCCGAAAATATTATCGCGGGCGACAGCGGCAACAACGGTCGCCCCGCCGTACTCGACCGAAGCGACAATCTGATCTGCCTTGGCCGGATGTGCCGCATAGGAATGTACAAAATAGAAATATGTCCCATCTTCGGTGCGCCGCATGATCGGAGCCTCCCCATGCAGACGAATCGCATTCCAGCCCATATGAGGAATGGGGACATCGATGGATTGCAGGCGCTCC
>DLYX01000038.1:1521-2810 GCA_003447545.1 Deltaproteobacteria bacterium
AATGGGGACATCGACGGATTGCAGGCCCTCCACCCGACCGGGAAGAATTCCCAGACCAGCCACCGGACCGAACTCATCGGATTCCTCAAAAAGGATCTGCATGCCGACACAGATTCCCAAAAAGGGCTTGCCCGAACTCGCGGCTTCGCGAACGGCCGGCAACAGGCCCGACTCGAGAAGGCTCTGCATACACGCCCCAAAAGCGCCGACCCCCGGCAAGACGACTGCGTCCGCGTCCCGCAATACCGACGCAGTGGAGGTCACCTTCACCGTCGCTTCGATGCCCTCTTCGGATGCCGCTCTTTCCAATCCTTTGGCAGCACTCCGCAGATTTCCGACGCCGTAGTCGACGACCGCGATCACAGAGTGCCCTTGGTCGAGGGGACTCCTTCAACTCGCGGATCCACCTGAATCGCGGCATCGAGAGCGCGAGACAGGGCCTTGAAAGCGGCCTCAATCATATGGTGAGGATTGCGGCCGCGAATACAATCCACATGCAGGTTCATTCGCGTTTCGTTGACAAAGGAAAGCAGAAAATCGTGGACCAGACCGGTATCAAAATCGCCGACACGCTCCTGACCTGGCTCCAATTCGTAGACCAGATACGGGCGTCCGCTGAGATCCACCACGATTTGCACCAGCGCCTCATCGAGCGGACAGGCATAGGATCCATAGCGCCGGATTCCATGCTTGTCTCCGAGCGCCTGTGCAAAAGCCTGACCAAGCGCCAATCCGACATCCTCTACCGTGTGGTGTTGGTCAACCTCAAGATCGCCCGTAGCCTCGACCTCGAGATCAAATAGACCATGCTTCGAGAATAATTCCAGCATATGGTCGAGAAAGGGCACACCCGTGGAGATTTTGGACTGACCCGTTCCGTCGAGATCAATCGTCAGCGAAATTTGCGTTTCCCTGGTCTCTCGGCGCACTTGAGCCGATCGCCGCCGGGGAGTCTCTTTCGAAGAACCATTGCCAGAATCGTTGGAAGTCGCTGGAGCCATGCGTTTATTGTCGCATAGCTTTCCGACGAGTTCGACCCACAGCGATTCGACGGGGGTAGAGAGCCCCGGATTTCGTGATAAGGAAGGGGAGTTCGCGCGAGGAGTCCGTATGCAACCAATCAATCCATCTGGCCAGCCTATTTCGGCAACCGAAGCCTACCGGGCAGCGCTCGGCCGGTTCCGCGAGCAATGGCTCGCGCTGTTGATGATCATGACCGGTTATACCGCCGTCTCGGTCCTCTCCGGGACAGCGACGGGCCCGCTAGGCTTCCTTCTGCCGGTGCTTGT
>DLYX01000272.1:0-2747 GCA_003447545.1 Deltaproteobacteria bacterium
GCCATGATCATCGCGATCCGGATCACTTTGGGTTCAACGTCGGTGTCCCGATAGCGCTCGACCAGGGGACGAAGAGCATCGGAACGGGCGTGGGAGTCCGCCCCTTTCCGGGCCGACTCGGCCTGCGTGAGCAGCAGATCAGCATCGAGACGCAGCGCCGCATACTCGTTGGGTGCGGCGGCAAGTTTCTTGCTGGTCTCCAGAAAGGCTTTCCGATTCGCAGTCGAATTATCCAAGCTCACCAAGGCCTGCTGGCTGCGAAAAAGAACACCGAGGGCTTCGTAGCGATTGGACGCGGTGGGATGCTTTTTGATCAGCGCCTCGGCCTCACGGATAACCCGCCGAATCGCCAGTTTCTTCCTGGCTGCGGAAGCGGATTCACCGGCCTTGGCCAACTTGGCATCCAGTCCGGTAATCTCAGCGGCTGGAATACCTCCCGCCTGATTCTGCCCCGACGCGGGCAAGGAAGCGCTAACCAGGACAAATGAGGTAAGAACAATTCGAAGAACTTTAGTCATGGGAATAAATGCTTGTTTACTTCACTGGCTTGAGGTGGAGGTCTTTAATGCTCACCCCTCGGTTGGGTGCGCGGAAGGTCAGCATGATGGTGTTTCTCCCCTCCTTCAGTTCGATGACTTCGGGCTCAGTCTGCTGCCAATCCCCCTTGGTGTAGGGGAGCATCGTCTTGACCATCGTGCGCCTGTTGAGCCGGGCAATGACTTCATACTTCTCCGAGACCGTATTGACATTCAAAGTCAGTTCGTATTTCCCCGCCGCAGGAGCCTCAACCGTGTAGCGCACGATTTCGGGGCGCTCGCCCAGCCGCTGGTAGTGGATCTGCATGCCGCCGCCCCAGCTGTTCAAGAACGCGACCTTCTCGGTGTTGTTCCTCGGGCCGGTGCAAGCCACCGCGGGGACGGTGATCGTGCCATCCTCGGCGACGACGATCTTTTTGTCCTCCTCGGGGATCTCGATCTCTTCGACCTCCCCGTCGCCGAGCACCTCGTCCGACTCGCCGAGCAGACGGGCCTCCTCCGCACTCAGTGCCGCGAGTTCCGCATCCGCTGCCTCCCGCTCCTGGTTGGCAGCGTCAACGACTGCCCGCTTTTTATAGAATGCGAGACCGTCCCAGAAACCACCACCCTGCCCGTAGTGTCGGAGGCTGACATTTTCCTGTCCGAGCGCATCGCCGATCCACTGGGCGCGGAGCACCTGCATGTAGTCGGCTTCGTGCTCGCGAGCTTGGGAGTCGAGGTAGAAGTCGAGCCCGCCCTGGGGGCCGCACCAGTTGTGTGACCACCAGGCGCCGAAATTGTTTACCCAACCGTCGGGCGTCCAGCGGTTCATGGCGGCGTGCCCCTTCGAGGTCGAACGCCTGGAGGGAATCCCGAATGCGCGGGCGATGAAGCGGCCGAAGAACGCGCGGCGTCCGCAGACACCGCCCAAGGCGATGGCCTGTTGCTGAGGCAAGCCCAGCGAGTCGTCACTACGCGTGCTGCAATACGGAACGTCACTTTTCACAATACGCGTGTAGCGCCATTTCTGGTCGGGGTTGGTGATGTGATCCGGACGGAATTTCCGAAGCATCTCACGCCCCCAGGTGGCCTCTTCATTGGTGTAAGGATCGTTGGTAATGAAACGACACTCCCACGCGTTAAAATCTTTGAACTGCGGATCCAACTCTTTGGCAAGGTAGGCCTTTTCGAAGTGCAAGTAACGTGCGACCTGTCCATCCGGATTACTATGATCGGTGAAAACAATCCCGTTCACGCTCCCTCCTTTTTCTTTCCCGTTCAGCCACGGCTGATGAAGCGCGGTGCCGAGCGCAAGGCGCTGAAGGATGCCCGGCTTGCGCGCCTCCTCACTCGCCTCGAGGATCGCGTTGTAGACCTCCATGGCCTCGCCATACTCACCTCCATTCGCGCCGCCCGATTTTAGAATCTGCTTCATCAGCGCCTCGTCGGCGAAGAGTTTATCGAGCATGGCCTTGTGGGCCTCGCTCTCTTGCGCAAATTCGGCCAGGCCAGCCGGGGTCCCGTGCCGAAGAATCGCGGCCTTCATTAATTTGCTATCGAGGGCGTCACTGGTCAGCAGAGCCGCGACGTCGGCGAGCAGGGGCCGGGCGCTCTCAAGCGCCTTCGCCTCGGCAAGCGGTTTGCCAATTTGGTAAGCCTTATGTGCGGCCTGCCCGGCGGTTTCCGGTGGTGCCTTGAGCGCGCCCAACTCAGCGCGGGCAGCTTCAAACGCGGCCTTCTTACCCACATCGATCGCAGGCAGGGCTTCCGAAATCTCCTTCTGAATCGTAGCCAATTCTGCGGCATATTGCTTCTCATAAACCTGGCCTTGTTTTGAAAGCACCGGCACCGGCGCCTTCCCGAGAGCTGAAGAAACTGCGGACAAATTCGTGAAGACTACGATAAGCCCAGACAACAGGTTGATAGATTGACGGGGTGTTTTCATGTTCATTCCTCTTTTCTTGATTCTAGTTTGTTCGCACTTCCTGCTGATCTCTTACGGATCAATTCGATGGCTTTTTTCGCGAAGCGCTGGCCAAGTGTGGCGGCTCCTTCTTTCGGAAAATGAATGTCACCATCTGGATTCCCGGCATCGCCACCATTAAGATCATCGGTATCAATCCAGGCGTTGCCCGGGGTCTTGCCCAGCTTGACCTGGGTCTCCCTGACACGATGCCAGTGCGCGTTGTCGGGTCGGCTTCGAGCATAGTCGTTGATACGGCCGATCACATA
>DLYX01000272.1:3083-3805 GCA_003447545.1 Deltaproteobacteria bacterium
CACGCTTGAGATCCTTCCGGAGCTGTCCGATGAGTTTGAGAAAGCTATCTTCGTAGACCTCGGAAAGACGGTTGTTGGCGTCCGACTCACCCTGCATCCAGATGAATCCCACCGTATCGAAAGATTCATCTTTGGCGGCGGCCAATGCGGCCTCAATCAGAGGTTTGTATTCCTGACCATTTGAATTCATCGCCTTTTCGGAAATACCTCGACCGGCGGGCTGACGATAGTCGGCAACCCAGAATCGGATGCCGCGCCCACTCTTCATCTTCATCACCACGGCGGAGTTCTCCTTCCCAAAATGCTCCGCGACATGAACCGTGAACGCCCCCTTGACCGTGCCGGTCATGTTCGACTGTCCTGAAAGGATGAACAAATGTTTGCCCGTCTTCTTTGTGTCAGCGTTTGCCGACAAACCCAGGGCCAGGACAATCAGAGCAACGAGCTTGTAATTGGTCATCACCTTAGCGTTGATAAACTGGGATATACCGGTTCGGGGTCCCGAGGATGATAATCGACATGGGCGTCTTGTGAGGGTAATCCAGCTCCTTTTCCTGCCACGAGCCATTGGGTTGCTGCAAGGTGATCAGGGTATCACGGATCTTGGGATACCATTTGGCATAGTGATCTTCGCCAGCCTGAACCATCGCCTGCATCGCGTAGTAATGCGAGTAGTAGAAATGGCCGTTGTCTTTCCTGGAAAACATCTTGGGATCATTCTC
>DLYX01000589.1 GCA_003447545.1 Deltaproteobacteria bacterium
ATTGCAAAGCAGTGTCTACGGGGACCAGGTGCTCTACCGCTGGGGAGGTGAGGAATACCGGGCATCTGACGCGCAGCGATTGTTGCGCGAGGCGGGGGCTCGGGACGTCGCTCGTGCGACCGATCGGTATGCATTGGAACGGCAGGCCTGGTTTCGGAAGGGCGCGGAGGAACATATTCCGCTTTCGGTGCCGACGCGTGTCGTTTTCGGGACCGATTTACCAACAACGGTCGGGTTCGATTTTCAGAGGGAGAGGCCCGTCGACCCGACCTGCGGGGACCCTTTATGCGCAGAGCCCTACTACCAGGATTATCCGGGCACGATTCAGGCCGCGGGTGATTCGGGCGATAGCGGTTGGATGAATCGGGCGCCTGAGGCCTGGCTTGTAAACCCCCTATGCGAGATCCGTGAGTTCGAGTTCGTCAGTCATATGGATATCTTCGAGAACCCGGAGGTTCTTCGGCTGCTCGTGGCGAATGCTCGGGATATTCCTCTCGGTATCGATTCCTGTCGCTAGGGCTGGCGACGCGGCAGGCTTCGCGATAGCGGTGCCTCATGCGAATGGATCAGGATTTACCGACGGATATGCAGGCTTGGCGTGTCGCGCAATGGGGTGAGGAGCCCGTCGATACGCTCGCCCTCCAACGGATTGCGGTCCCCGCACCCGAAGCAGGTGAGGTTCTGGTCCGGGTACAGATAATTCCGCTGAATCTCAATGATCTGGAAAGGGTCACGGGCAAGAATATGATGGCCCGACCCGAACTGCCTGTGACTCCCGGTATGGAGGTTCTCGGGGTCGTTGTCGGTTGCGGTGAGGGCGCCGAGGAGTGGATGGGACGACGGGTCGTCGCGATGCCGAAGCAAGCCACCGGAGGATACGCTGAATTTGCAATCTGTCCGATTGTCTCCGCATTTGAGATGCCGGAGGATATCGGATTGCCCGATGCGGGTGCCCTCTATTTCCCCTACCACCTTGCCTGGCTTGGGTTGGTGGACCGGGCAGGACTTGCCTCCGGAGAAACCGTATTGATCCACGCCGGAGCCGGAGGGTCGGGCTCTGCCGCAATTCAGTTGGCGAAGAGTCTGGGTGCGACTGTATTTGCGACGGCGGGAAGTGACCTGAAAGTTGAGCTCTGCCGCGAGTTGGGTGCGGATGTCGCAATAAACTATAACACAGAAGATTTTCAGTCGGTCGTTCTCGAGGCCACCGAGATGTCCGGGGTGGATGTGGTTTTTGATAATGTGGGCGAGGCTGTCATGGAGAAATCCATGAATTCCATCGCTTATAACGGGCGTTATCTGATGATGGGTTTTGCTTCGGATAAAAGTCGTGCCGACGAGAAACTGATTGTGCCGCGGCGGCTGGCTACGGGGAATTTCAAGCTATGCGGCGTGCTGATGGCGTATGCGGATGCGGCGACAGGGCCCTTTCTGAAGCAGGCCATGGGATGGAACTTTTGTCCGGAGGCTCTTGGCACTCAAATCATGATCGAGATCGTCGAACTTCTGCGTGCGGGCAAGATCCAGCCAGTCGTTGGCGAAACCGTATCCTTCACTGAAATTCCCGGCGCGCTCTCGCGTTTGCGGGATCGAGAAACTACCGGCCGAACTCTGGTCACCCTCGCCGTCTAGGCGAGCCGCGGGCATGCGCGGCGGGTACATGAGGCCGATAGTCACGGGAGCGATTCGAGGCCGGCTATTCTTTTAGTCGAGCCCGGCGGTCGCGACGTGGTGGGCCCAGAGCGGAATCAGGGTGGCCCAGTAGCCCACCATCCACACCAGTCCGATCCAGCCGCCCCAGGAAGTCGCATCTGTTCGGCGCTGACGTTGGAAGAGAGCTTCTGAAAATCCCTGCCCAAGCGAGATGGGTGGTTGTTCGGGACTGCTGGCCGATGGCTGGAGCGTGTCGAAAGCATCCTTGCGCAGGGAGCGGATATGCAGGACTTGCCACGGCAGGTAGAAGGCTCCAAACAGAAGATTCAACTCCAGTAGCCCCACCGCGGGTTGTGGCAGGCCACCGCTGACCAAGAGCCAGCCGCTTGCGAAGGTATTGGCCACGAAAATCAAAAACCAACCGATCTCCTCGTAATAATAGAAGACGAGTTGTCGAGAGAGGATCGCCCACCAGACAAATATCTGCGAGACGGTCACCTGTGCGACCATGGCCCAGGAAAGCCAGTCGATCCATTCGATCCCCGATAGATTCAGCCGTTGCAGCAAGCTGGCGAACTGAAAAATGAAGGCGATTTCTGCGAAGGTGGCGAGAAATCGCGTGAGAAAGATCGAGGAAAAAAATGAGTCGTGCAGGACAATATTGTCTTTGTAGCGGACGGGGAAAATGCAGCGATAGGCCGAGACGGCAAAGAGAATCTGCGCGGGCAGGAGGAGGGTGGCGTTCGCGCTCCCCGCAGCAAGGATGGTGGTGTCGGCGAGGAGATAGAGATTGATCAGCGCTCCGAGTTTCAATGCGTGAAGCGGTTTGGCGAAATCACGGAGCATCGACGTGTTCTAACTTTTGCCGAGGCTCGCGGAAAGGGAGGGCCACCATGGATCACTCGAGCGCGTCGCCTCGCAGCCCTTCAATCCTCCGCGGCGCTCGGGAAGGGACTCTTTCGTGCAAGGCTGCGTCGAATCTCGGGAGCAATTGGTTGTGGCTTTTCCGGAAGGCTCTGAAGCCCTTTCCAGGAGAGTGCCGCAATATGGCTCGCGACCACTTCGATAGGAGGCTTTCTCACCTCCCGCCACCATTGCCCGACAAAGGTCACCATCCCGATCAGAGCGTGAGCATAGATGGGCGCTGATTTGGGATTGGCCCCGGCGTCTTTGAGTGCTTTCGCGAAAACGGCGGAGGTCTTTTCTGCGAGTTCGCTCAAGACCGAAGCCATCGATCCCTCCTGATTTCCCACCGGAGCGTCATGCGCCAGAACGGCAAATCCGTCCGGGTGATCCCGGACGTAGCTCAGAAAGCCCAGCGTCGAGCGCTCCACGCGCTCGCGAGGTGTTCCCGAGGAGATCGTGGCCGAGATCAGGGAGAGGACACGTTCCATCTCGCGATCGACAATGACCGCATACAGCCCCTCCTTTCCGCCGAAATGTTGGTAGAGGATCGGTTTTGAAATGCCGGCCTTGTCGGCGATTTCCTCAACGGAAGTCGCCTCAAAGCCACGCGCGGCAAAGACTTTTCGGCCAACTTCTACCAATTGAGCGCGCCGATCCGCGGCGGACATTTTTTTTCTTGGGCTCATCCTTGACAATTTAGTACGCTGACGTAAGTTACGCTAGCGTAACGTTACGGTTACGTAACAACGGCAGTCAAACGAAATAGAACGGAGTCCATATGTATTTTTTCAGCTGCATCGCTGTATTCCTGATCGCCTACCTCGCGAATATGACAATGATCTCGGTCTTTTATCACCGTGGTCTGACCCATAATGCCGTCCGGTTTGGGCCTGGAACACGACGGTGGATCGGACGCATGGGAGTCTGGACAACGGGGATCGATCCGAAAGCCTGGGTCTGCATGCACCGACAGCACCATGAATTTTCGGACTCGCCGTCGGATCCGCATAGCCCGACCCACGTTGGTTTTTGGGGCGTCCTGATCGCTCAATTGCACTCCTACGAGAAAGTTCTGAAGGGCCTCCTGCGTCATCGTCCGGAGGTAGAGAGTATCGTCGAGGATCTCGATTTTGACGTGAGTTGGCCGAATCGAACCGGACACTGGTATCTGCCGCACCTTGCGCATATGGCGGTTGCGGTTCTGATCGGATCTTTGACCGGCTATTGGGCCTTGGGCATCAGCTACTGGCTGGGAATGATGAGCCATCCGGTTCAGGGTTGGATTATCAATTCGTTCGGCCACGCGGTCGGCGGGCGGAACTTCGACACCCCCGACAACTCCCGTAACAACCACCTGGCTGCCTGGCTGGTTCTGGGCGAAGGTTTTCAGAACAACCATCATCGGTTTCCTGCCTCGGCCAAATTTTCCTTTCGGCGGGGCGAGGTCGATATGGGCTATTGGATCTGTCGGATTTTGGACAAGTTTGGCATTCTCGAGATTCAGCGTGCTGGTTTGATCCCTTCCGCCAGCGATTTCAACGCAGCGGGAAGCTCCAGAACCAATCCCCGGCCAACGCTCGGCACGGCCGGATCGTGAAGCAACGCCCCTTTCGGGACAGGGGGCTCAGTACCGTAGACGCTTGCGGCCGTGCATGAGTGTGAGCTGATTCCCCGACGCGCTCGACTCGGTATGACCAATCTGGGCAGCTTCAATGCCGAACTCCCGGACGCAGCTGATGACCTTCGAAACCTGAGAGGGGGGACAGTAGACCTCCATCCGATGGCCCATATTGTAGACGCGGTACATTTCCTTCCATCCGGTGCCACTGGCTCGTTGGATCGCGCGGAAAATGGGAGGGATCGGCATCAAGGCGTCTTTGATGTAATGGACGTTGCGACCGAAATGAAGGCATTTGGTCTGTCCTCCGCCCGAGCAATGAACAAGCCCGCGGATGGCACCTGGATAATCTCTCAGAAGTGCCGAGATGACCGGAGCGTAGCTTCGCGTCGGGCTCAGGAGCGCCTCGCCGATGGTCATGGAGGAATCTTGCAGGGGATCCTTGAGCCGGTAGGGCCCGCAATACACCAAATCCTTGTCGATCTGTTTGTCGAAGGTTTCGGGATAGTGTCTCCGGTAATAGGGGCTCAGCAAGTCATGCCGTGCGCTGGTCAGGCCGTTGCTGCCGATGCCGCTGTTCGGCACGGTTTCGTACGCGGCCTGTCCGTCGGAAGCCAGTCCGACGATGGCCAGTCCGGGTTTGATCCGGCCGCCGGTGACCACTTTCTTTTTTTGCAAGATGGCCGTGGCGCAGCTGTCGACGACAACGGTAGGGGTCAGGTCTCCGACATCGGCAGTTTCGCCGCCGCCGCTATGGATGTCGACCCCATGGCCACGCAATATTTTCAGGACCTCTTCGTTTCCGCTGATGAGCTCCGCCAGGACGTCCCCCGGGATTCTTTTGGCATTTCGATTGATGGTGCTCGAAATCAGAATGCGACCGGTCGCGCCTACACACAAAAGATCGTCCAGATTCATGACGATGCTGTCCTGCGCAATTCCGCGAAAGACGGAGGGGTCTCCGGTCTCGCGGTAGTGCAGGTAGGCCAGAATGGATTTCGTGCCACTTCCGTCGGCGTGGATCAGATTGCATAGATCCGGGTCGCCGGTCAGGTAATCTTCCGTGATTTTACAGAAGGATCCGGGGAAGACCCCCTTGTCGATTCCGGCGATGGCGCCATGGACTTCGGATTTTGTCGCGGAAACTCCCCGCGCGGCATACCGCACGCTATCGTCAGCTTTGGGGGCACGTCCCGTGCGGCGAGGTTTTGGGCAAACGGTATAGGCGCTTCGCTGTCCGGCCTGAGCCGCGCCTGTTGCTTCGAGACTTTTATACGCCTTGGCAACGGTGTTTACGGCCACGCCGGCTTTCGCGGCGACGCTCCGCAAGCTGGGGAGTTTTTCCCCAGGCGCCAGCTTGCCCGTCTGGATTGCGAAGCGGATCTGATCGGCGATTTGACGGTGTACAGGGGTTTTGGCGTCGAGATCAATAACGAGATTCATATCTGTATCATACCTGTAATACAGATAGCGAGGTTGGGCAAGGGCGGGGGGATCGCAGGGCATCAAAGGGCAATCCCGGGGCTGGCGCAAGTTGGGGGTTGGTCGTCGTCAGGGCTCTTCGATCTCGATGGCATCGGAGCCAGCCGGAAGGCGGATGCGCATGCCGTCTTCGCCGATCACGACATCGACCGACCCACCGTCGACGCCTCGCAGGAAGAGCCAGGAGCGGAGAAAGCCCGGCACGGCAGGGACCAGGTGCGTGAAGACGACAGCCTGCACTCCCGCAGCTTGCGCGGAGGCGACCGCCTCCTTGGGGCTCGCATGGTAGTCGAGAATATCACTCGATAGGGTCTGCATCCGCGTCAGGCCGGCCCC
>DLYX01000135.1 GCA_003447545.1 Deltaproteobacteria bacterium
GGCCCCCCCAGCCTTTGGCCCCCGTCGAGCGCAGCTCGCCTGCCGCGGCATTCCCTTCCACCAAGCGCGGCATATTCGTTTCGCACAAACCGGTAGCAGCGAGCATTTCGCTCGACCAGCGGCGGCCGCCCACATCCAACCAGAGAGTTCCGGCGGAATCCGCCATATCCGACACCGACTCGCCGGTCATCCGCAATCGCAGGTAGTCCTTGGGCAGCAGAACCTTCGTCAGGCGACGCGCGATTTCGGGTTCATGTTCCTGCACCCACAAAATCTTCGGCGCAGTGAAACCGGGGAACGCCAGGTTCCCGGTAATCTCGGGGAGACGCGGCTCCCGACGCAACAATTCCTCACATTGGGCAGCACTTCGACCATCGTTCCAGAGGATCGCGGGTCGGAGCACATGATCGGCATCGTCCAGAAGCGTGGCCCCGTGCATTTGCCCGGAGAGGCCGATGGCCTCCGTCGCCGCGAGTGCCTGCGGTGCCGCCGCCCGCAGTCGGGCGATGCCTTCTTCGGTAGCGCGCCACCAATCCTCGGGATCCTGCTCGGAGAAGAGCGGTTCGGGTCGAGACACCGCCAGCGAGACCGAAGCCTCAGCCAGCACTTTCTCACCTGCATCGACCAGCAATAACTTCACCGCCGAGGTGCCGACATCAATCCCCAAGAACATATGCAGATTCCTATGCCCTGTGCCCCTCGGATGCCAGACCTCGGCGGATTTACCTTGCGGGGTGATTCCCTCCGCGCGAGGCGCTAACCTGCGTTCATGGCCGAGACACGACGGGATATTGCTCTGATCACGGGAGCCTCCGAGGGAATCGGGCGCGAACTCGCTCGTACGTTCTCCGATGCCGGCTTTCATGTCGCTGTCGTCGCACGGAGTCGGGATCGCCTCGAGAGTTTGGCGGACGAACTCCGCTCGGCGGGCGGCCCTCGAGTCCACGCCTTGCCGCACGACCTTCTCGACCCGCATGCCCCGGTGGCGATCGCCGCGCAGTTGGAGGAGATGAGCTTCGATGTCGACGTCCTGGTCAACAATGCCGGCGTGATGGAGGTGGGGCGCTTTCACGAACAGGATGATTCTTCGGTTCTGGGCCAGGTCAACCTGAATGCAGTCGCACCCACCGCCCTCTGTCGCCAATTTATTCCGGGCATGGTTGCGCGCGGCCGGGGCCGGGTGCTCAATATCGCCTCGACAGCGGGATTTCAGGCAATGCCCGGCATGAGCACCTATGCCGCCTCGAAGGCCTACCTGCTCGCCTTGGGCGAGGGGCTCGCAGAAGAATTGATCGATACGGGAGTCACTGTCACCACCCTCGCTCCCGGCCCCGTGCAGACACAATTATGGCGCGGCGCACAACAAAACTCGCCGCGTGCGGGACGCATGATCCCTGACGCAATCCTCGGGGATGCGGCCGCGATTGCACAGGAGGGGTTCGCCGCCTGCATGGCCGGTGAGGTCGTGCGCGTTCCCGGCCTGGGAAACCGACTCACGGCATCTATTTCGGATGTGATTCCGCGCTCGATCGTGCGACGCCTTGCTGGCGTCGTCGGTCGTCGGATCGTCTGATTTCGCGAGCCGGCGCCAGCAGATCCAACACCACCGCAAAATGGTCGCTGACATCGGAGTCCGTCAGCGCCAGATCCGCGTCTGCGAGAGCCTCGGGTAGCAGCCCCCGCGTATCAAATACAAAGGACTCAGCCTCGACTGCCGCTGCGCCATCGTAGAGAATCCAGTCCAGACGCCCCGGCGTGAACCGCGAACGCGGGTCCCGCCACGTGTGGTGAACCTCATCCCCGACCAGAGGCGCTTGCGCCGGCTGCAGGTCGCCGCCACCCTGCCCCAGACCAGCCGACAGAACCTCCAACGGCTTGCGCGAGCCGACCAGATTAAAATCACCGCCGACGACGCGGATCGATTCCCTTGCATCAAATACCGAAGAGAGCATCCGATGAATCGCTTTGACTTCGGCCACCCGTGCCCGGTCCTGCCAACTCCCGGCAAAGCCGCAGCAGCGCAAATGAATTGAAGCGAATTCCACCGGGCCGAGCGCCGTATCCGTCCGCGCCGCGACGACCCGCAAGGACTCGTCAGGACGAAAGTCGTCCGCCGGAGCACCTTCGGGACGGTTGACCTTCGCCAAACCCAGCCGCGCAAGCGGCGTCCGGGACACCAACGCAACACCCCAGCCAGTCGAGGTCAGGGCATGCCACGGAGTTTCCCGGGGAACATGCGTATCAAACCAGGCGGCGAGCGACCGGCCATCCACCTTCTCCCACTCCTGGAGCATGATCATATCCGGATTCAGTGCTCGGAAGATCCGCGCAAATGGTTCCGGGTCTGCAAGCGGTCGCGCAAAAAAAACATTCCAGGAAACCAGTCGAATGCGTCCGTCGCCTCCATCCGGAATCGCCCGCAGACCCCGTTCCGATGCCGTTCGCGGCGGCAAACGAATCTGCAGAACCTTCGAGCGCCACGCGTCCGATGCCTCCTCGGATGCAACCGCGAGCACCAACGACAAACTCTTCGGCTCCGAGCCCGTCGACATCACCGGCCGAGCGAGACGTAACTCAAAGGAGCGTGCTTCCGTGATCGGCGCAAAGATCAGCCCCAATCGCCCGGGACTCACAGCCTCGCCATCCACCGAAATCCCCGTGCCGACAACGCCGACCCCGGAACCACGCGCACCGGCCCTCCGGGTTGGCGAGAAGGTCACGACCAGATCCGGTCCCAGACCGAACGTTTTTCCCAGTCCCGCGTTGCTTGTCTCCGGGTTGTCATCCAGATCGAGAAAGAGTCGGATCGGATGCGGCGCGCCTTGCAGCGTGACCTTGGTCGGCAAGGTAAACTTCAGATAGATATATTCACCGTCCGCACGGGCTTGGATTTTTTCCGTCCACTCCGGGAACAATCCATCAATCCGCGGCGAGACCGCCGGCATAGAAAATGTTGGAACCGGGAGCGTCAGCAGCAAGAGGATTCCGACGAAAAGAGGCCGCCCCCGCAGCCTCATGACGAACGTGCTCGGCGAAGGACCAGAAAGCCTTCGCCGAGAATCCAGACATCGCAGATCAGAATCGCACCACCGATTCCCAACAAAAGAAAGCGTCCGCTTTCCCAATAGCGACTCATTTCTTCAGCCATGGCCAACAGCGTCACGCTGCTCAGGAAAAGCAGCGGAATCAGGGTGTAGCGGATAGACTTTCCCTGACGCTTCAACCACACCGACAGGATGAGCAAAGTCACGCCGGCGAGAAGCTGATTGGAGGTGCCGAAAAGGGGCCAGAGAATCAAGCCCCCCTGCCCGCTGCCCTGCGTCACGGCCAGCAACAAGGCGAGACCGATTCCAGTCGCCGAAGCAACGAAACGGTTCTGCAGAGGGCGGACGCCGTAGATCCCTCCGAGTTCAGCGATCACCAACCGCTGAATCCGCGCGCCGGTGTCCAGCGAAGTCGCCGCAAAGGCAATCACGATGACCGCCATAAAAGTCGACGCCGGCCCCTGCGGAATACCGACGCCGCCGAGGAACACGGCGCCACCGTCCACGAACGCCTCGAGCTTGGCTTGCAACCCCTGCGCCGCCCCCCAGCTGGCATAATGATGTTCCCACGCCGAGCGCGAGGAAAAGCCCGCGGTTGTCGCCAGCACAGCGAGCAAACCGAGCGCCCCTTCCCCGAGCATTCCTCCGTAGCCGATCGAGCGGGCATCAGTCATCTTCATGACCTGTTTCGACGTCGTCCCCGATGCGACCAGCGCATGGAACCCGGAAATAGCGCCACATGCGATCGTGATAAACAGAAAGGGAAACCAGGAGGGGGCCCCTTCGGGCGACAAATTGAGCGCGGGCGCGTGGATCTCCGGCCGCACAATCAGAAGCCCCAACGAAAGCAGCACCAGGGCTGTCACCAACTGATGGGCATTGAGCAGATCGCGTGGCTGCAAGAGGACCCACACCGGCAGGACCGAAGCGACAAAACAATACGTCAGTAGAATCCAGACCCATTGCACAATGGACACCTGGGCCAACCACGGGGCCTGCGCGGCGACAGCATCTCCTGCGAATACCGCACCAAGCAAAAGAAGAAAGCAGATCAGAGATGGCCAGAGGATCGGAATCCCGCGGCGGTGCACCAGCCAACCGAGGCCGAGAGCGAAAAGAATCTGTACGTTGATCGGAAAAATAGAGCCAGGATAGGTGCGAAACAAGGTTGCGATGATAAAGGCGAAAACAGCCAGAACAATCCAGGTCAGAAACGTGATCACGAGAAGAGCGAGCGCCCGGAGGCGAGGGTTGAGGACGTCGCCTGCCAGATCGCCGATTGATCGGCCCTGATGGCGCAAGCTCAAAACCAGTGCGCCGAAATCATGCACCGCCCCCATGAACACCGTACCGACGCACACCCAGATCAAGGCCGGCAACCAACCCCAGATCACCGCCAGAGCAGGACCCACAATCGGGGCGGCTCCCGCAATGGAGCTATAGTGATGGCCGAGCAGAATCCGGCGCTCTGTCGGCACGAAATCCACACCGTCTTCGAACTCGCGCGAAGGAACCAGTTCATCTTCCCGGAGGGCGAAGATTTTCTCCGCCAGAAACCGGGAATAGAAGCGGTAGCCAAGGGCAAAGGCGACAAAGACGATAGCAGCGAGAGTAGCGGCGTTCACAACGTCCCTACCCTAGCTTCCCGGCACCACCCGGTGCAAAAGCTGACAAAAAAAGGGAGGCAGCAAAGCTGCCTCCCTTTTCCATCCGACGGAGATCTTTTTCAGTTTCGATCGCCGCACGGAAATGTCTTGTCCGGGATCCGTCGTGGATCGGAGCGCCGAGTATCCTTGGTGGAGCAACCGATGATGCCACCACCCACCGAATCATATACGGCGTATTTGATGGACGTGCTGAGCAGATCACCAGGGGTGCCGAACTGGCCCTGATCGGGACAGCAGACCTCATAATGCAGCCAGTAACGTTTGCGCCCCTTGCCCTCGATCGTCTG
>DLYX01000264.1 GCA_003447545.1 Deltaproteobacteria bacterium
CCGCCTTTCGCAAGCCGCGGCTATCTGGCCGTCTCCATCCCCTACCGCCTGAAGTGGCAGAATCCACCCGCCGACCCAAACTACGTTTTCTACTACCCGGACATCGCGAAGGCTGTCCATGCATCAGCTGTGGATGCCAAAAGAGCTATCCGCTGGCTGCGGGCCAACGCCGATACTCTCGGGATCAATACCGACAGGATCTTCATCGGCGGGACATCCGCAGGTGGCTTCATTTCCCTGCATGCCGGCATCACCGATGACGAAGATTATTTCACGGACCTGCCGGGACAAACACCACTGGCCATCAACAATCCGAATGAGACTGCGAAGGTTCATGGCATCCTCAACTTCTGCGGCGGCGCAATGCTCACGGGGTTCGACCCCGACGACCCACCCGTGTTTATGGCGCATACGGTCGGTGACGGCACGGTTCCGGTGGTCTTGCCGGATCTGGTCGAAGACCAATTGATCGCCAACGACATCCCGTACGAGTATTACCGACTGGCCAACGGTGGGCATTGCGGTTTTTTCAACCAGACGATCGACGGTCTCGGTTTTGTCGATCTGCTCGTGCGCTTCATGAATACACAGGTCTGGGACGTCGAACCAGAACCCCGGATGGTTCCGGCGACAAAGCTCCAACTCAAGGATGACGCTCGCACGCCGCCCAACCTTCGCCGGCGGAAACTCACTTTCCTTGCCAAAACCTCACCTCAAAACCTCGTACCGCCGGTGGCGCCTTTGGCCCTGAGCGAGAGTGATCCGACGGTGAATGGCGCAAGGCTGGAGATCTATCGTCCCGACGGGACTCTCGATGACCACTTTGTCATCGAATTGCCTGCCGCCGGATGGACAGCGATCGGCCCGGATGCCGCTCGCGGTTATCGCTACAAGGCTCCCCAGGGTGGCACCGAAGCCGATGTCCGCGTGCGCCTCAAAAACGGATTCCTGAAAATCGTCGGCAAGGGTGCCGGGATGCCGTCTCTGGAAAACGCACCTCTAGGCGCGGTGAGTCTGCGATTCCTTTTGGGGGCCGCAACACAATATTGTGCCTCGACGATCGCTGGTCGGGAGGACTCCGTTCGCCAATACCGCGCGGAACCCCAGAATATAGGAGCCTTCGCCTGCCCGGAACGCCCGGTTGGCTTTGCGAGCCCGGCGTTTCTCGATGCACCCCGGAGGCTCGGCAACTAATCCGGCAGGAGGAAACCAGCCGTCGCGTTGGCGCTCCGGTGCCGGTCCACGGCAGCGCGCAAACGGCGCAGACTATCGTCGAGCCCACCCGGCCGACTGCGGCGAAGCCACGCAGTTTTTTGCCACTCGATGGCCTCGAGCAAGTCGACAGCCAGCGGTTCGGGTGCGGGTGCTTCCAGGCCCGCCTCCTGCGCCAGAATCCATGCACCCTGACGAGCAAGTCGCATTGCGGCCGCCAACTCCAGACGAAGCGTATCGGCCTGATCGGAGGGCATCCCGATTTCCGGCAACTCGTCCATCAGATCCTCGAGCTCCTGCAGGATAAAGCGAACACCATCGGGGTCGATTGTCCCGTCACTGGGCATGCCGCCACCCACCAATTTTTCATGGAGCGGGCTTCCGTTGATCCCGGTGAGGCCAGTTTTCTCACATAGAGATCCGAGGCGCTCCAAGGCGCGACCCAGGCCCTCGACCGGTTCGGCAAAACCGATCCGGTCAAAAACGCTGGCCAGATCCTCCCGCTCGTGCGTTTCGCGACACCAACTCAGCCCGGCCCCCTCGATCAGGGGCAGCATACTCACCACAAAAGGCTGCATATGCCCATTATCGCCCCAATCCGTGATCAGGTAGCCCGTTGCGCCAGCAGCAGCGCCCACACGGGCGGCATCCTCGAGATTGGCTCGTGCGTTCGACAGACGCCCCACCAACGAATTCCAGCTCGACGTTCCCGGACAAACCCAGAAAGGAATGTTGGCGCTCGCAAAGTTACGAACGTGATAGGCAAACCCCTGCAAGGACTCCTCCGTCATGCCGAATTCCGAGAGAATCGGCATCACCCACGCCGGAACCTTCTCCTGAGCCGACGGAGCTTCGTAGTGCCAGACCAGAGCCACAAGATCGCGGTCGGGTAATTCCTCGAGCAACTCCGGGTGGTTCCGCAGAACATCGCCCCAGAAAAGAACCTCTTTCCCCTCGGCTTGAAGGTGATCGACGACCTGCCTCACAAAGGAAAGATAGACTCTTGCCACCCCCCTCGCTTCCACCTCGGCTGCGCTGAAGCCCTTGCCCAGCTCGAAGGTCTCATCGCAATTGATATTGACGCGACGACTGGTGAAATGAGGCGTCAATTCGTCCAGAAGTTCCGTAACCAGAGCCAGGCTCTCGGGCACCGGCCGCAAAACAGATGCCGGCATCTCGATTCCCAGACTCATCTTCCAACCCTCGGGGGCCTCCGCGAGGTCACGGTACTCCTCATGCTTGAGCCATCGACCCATATGGCCGAAGCAGTTTTGATTCGCTGCCAATTCGATCCCTGCTTCGCCACACACGCCATCCAGCCACCGAATATCCTCACTGGTCATCGGCGAAGCCTCCCGCCAGACAGAGGCATGATTTTCGTAGGCGAAAGTATGCTCGGTATATAATTGGAGGTGGTTGATACGGATACGACCAAGAAATCGAACAATTTCGGCCAGAGTCTCCCGTGTCGGGACCCGGTCACGACTGATATCGAGCATATAGCCGCGAACCGGAAATTCAGGCCAGTCCAGAACTTCCAATTCGGGAACCGCACCGGGGCAGGCTATCTCCAACTGGCGGAGCGTA
>DLYX01000419.1 GCA_003447545.1 Deltaproteobacteria bacterium
AATCAAGTTGTCATGCCCGGTGTCTCTCCCAATCAGGATGCTTAATTTAGCTGAAGTTTTTGCAGCTGCTTGGGGCGAAGACGATCCTCGCATGCGGCTGCAAGGTAGCGAGCGCTTGGTTTTCCGGGCTCCACCGGCGAGCTTTTGGGCGCCATATGCACCTGAGAGGTCAGGGTCTCGCCGCGTTCACTCAGGACGGTATAGGATTGGGTCTGAATACTGAGCGTTTCGCAATTGAAGCGGTAAATGGCACGGGTGCTGACTGCCTTCATGGCACGGGTAAATCCATCAGAAAGAGCTTGCTTCCGTGTGGCGTCATCCCATTTGACGTCGACCACGGCCTCCCTGACCGGCCCGTTATCGATGAGAACCAGAATGCGGTCTTCGGTCATCGGAATTGCAGCCCAGGCAGGCGCGTTCTCGGTCCCTCCAGCCTCCAGTTCCTGACGAGTGCACCCTAAAGAAATCAAAGAGATAGCGAAAAAGATCCATCCAAAGTGCTTCATTGAACGCAAATAGCACATTTGCCGGGAGCGAATCGACCCCTTCCCTTGTCAGGCTTTTTGCAGGCGACTGCGGACCTCGCCGAGGTCGCCGCTGAAGAGGGGCACGCCGGATTTGTAGGCCGTTACGGTGGTGCTTTGTGGCGAAAGTCTGGTTCCGGGCGTGATGATTCCCGTAAGGTTGAGGGGGTCGGCGGCCGCAAGGACAATAATTTCATCAGGGTCGGGCGCATTGCGAACCGCTCGTATCCCGGCCACCGCTTCGGGGGTGGCGAACTGCTCGCCCTGAAATCCGGAGACAAATCGACCGCCACGGATTTCGCCTCTGGCTTCGAGCCTACGCAAGGCTTGATGCAATTCTCGCCACGAAGGCAGCAAGCTCTCTCGAGAAAGAACCTCACGGAAAACAACGCCCCAGCGCTGGAGTGCGAGTCGCGCCAGTTCCTCGATCCGGAGTTCCTCGGCTGCTGCCGAAGTTGATGCTTCCGGGGAGTTTTTCCCGAGACAGGCCCAGCGGCCGATGGGGAGGCCGCGCGTTCGGCCGCGGGGGCCGGGCATGCCCCGCAAGCGACGGTCGGGGCGTTTGCGTTCCTCTCTCGTCAAGAGCATGCGCAGTCCGGCGAAGCCATCTCCGGAAACCAGGCCGCGAGCCACCAATTCCCACAGGGCCTCCTCGGCGGCCGAGGGCAGGAGTCCCGTCGCGCGGGCGATGTCCGCCAGAAAAGAGGCCCCCTCTTCTTGCAGGAATTTGAGCGCATCCAGTGCCGCGGGGCTGACCCGCGGCGCTTCCGGGATTCCACCGGGAGGAAGGATGGTGTGAAGGTCCTCGCGCAGGACCAGACCGAGCGGGGCACTGCGCGAGGGCGAGACGCGACGATGTGGTGATTTGGGATCACTTGTCGGTGGAGAAAAACGCCCCCAGGCAATGACGCCGCCCAGACAGAGCTCATCAAGAAATTTGGCTTTATAGTTGTCGACGCGCAGGGGCAGAACGGATTGCTCCCAGGCCGGAGCAGGTATTTCGAGCCCCTGTAGTTGGCGGACGATGGCGGCTGTACCTTCGCTTCCATGCAATCGTTTCTGGTCGCCGATATGTTGCCAGCGGAAAAGAAAACGCATGAAGTCGGCCTGCGATACCGGCTCGATTTCGCGGCGTAATTTTCCGAGGGTATGTCGATGAATTCGTGCAAGCAGTCGCCTTTCGCACCATTCCTCGGTTTCCAGTTCGGGCGTGAAACGGCCCCTCAAGCAGACCCCCTCGGATTCCAGACGGGCGAGGGCGACGGTTACATCCGTGAGGGGAAGTCCGAGGAGTTCGCTGATTCCGACAGCGGTCACGGGTCCCAGCGATTCCAGCCATCCGCGCAGAGCCACCACAAGCGCATCGTCGCGGGACTCAGCCTGAGGACCGCCTTCGATGTGGGGGATCTCTGTCTCGAGAACCATCTCCGGCATGGCCACCCGTGCCAGAGCAGCTCGTTCAGCAGCAATCAAAGCCCGAGTGGCCGGAACGAGGCCATTGGATACGGTCGCAAAACTGGCTCGTCCGGAGGCTACCAGTTCGGCGGCCCAATCCTGATGTTTTTTTGCGAGTTGCTCGGGCAGCCATACGAAGTCCAGGAGGGCGTCGTGAAGCTCTTCCACGTCGCGAATATCGGGCCACGCTTGCTCGCGAACAGCCTCGATCGCTTCGATGTCGAGTGCGCCCATCCCGCGAGCGAGTGAGTCGTCGGTGCGTCGCAAGGTGACGGCGCGCGCACGTCGTTCCTCAAGAGGTGCATCATCCAGAAACGCATAGGGGTTCGCATTCAAGATTTCGTGCGCCATTGGCGAAGGTGTGGGAGTTTCGATGGTATTCGTAATCACGTCACCCTTGCGAATATCGCGCAAGAGTTTCTGCAAACCCGCGGTATCCATGGCCTCGTGCAGGCAGTCCCCGATGGTCTCATTGACGAGAGGGTGATCGACCAGAGGGATGGGTCCGGCTCGGTTGTCCCCGCAACCTAGTTGGGCCGGAAAAACAGCGGCGAGAAGATCTTCAGCACGCATGCGCTGAAGATGAATGGGGACTTTCTTTCCACCCGATGATCGTGAAAGCGCCAGGGAGCGTGTTGCGTTCCAGCGCCAGCGGTTCGTAAAGAGCGGCGCCTGCAAGGCTGCTTGCACTAGATCTTTTTCGACACGGTTCGGGTGGACCATCTGGAAAATCGACGGGAGGGGAAAGCTGTGCTGCTCGCCGAGAGAAAGCACGATTCCGTCGTCGGTGGCTGCTGCCTGCAGTTCGAAATCAAAGCCCACGCAAAACCTTTTCCGCAGGGCGAGGCCAAAGGCACGATTGATGTCGCCGCCCAGAGGGCAGTGGATCACCAACTGCATTCCTCCACTTTCGTCAAAAAATCTTTCCGCAATTACGCGTTCGCAGGTTGGGACAGCCCCTAATATTTTTACGGTTTCGGAGATATAGTTGACGATTTGCTGGGCGCCGCCGCGATCGATCCCGCATTCTGCTGCCAACCAATCGAGCGCGGCTGTGGCGTCCTCGATTCGCCCAGCCACTTCTTCCCGAAGATCAGAGACAGCTTGTGACAGCTCTCGAGTCCTTGCGGGGGCTTCACCAAGCCAGAAGGGGATTGTCGGAGGGCTCTGGCCGGCATCCTCGACCCGAACCTTCCCCATTTCGACCCGCCGCACACGCCAGGAGTGGTTTCCCAGCAGGAAGATATCGCCACGGGTGCTGTCGATTGCGAAATCTTCATTGACTGTTCCGACGCGTGCCTCGGTGGGGTCTTCGATGACGTCGTAGTCACCGGTATCAGGAATGGCTCCGCCTCCCATGATGGCGCGCAGGCGGGCGCCGCGGCGCGGTCGCAGGATTTGGTGAACGCGATCAAAGTGCAGCATGGCCGAACGACGCCCGCGTCGTGTCGAGAAGCCCTCGGCGAGCATTTCGAGAGTGTCGCCGAAGTCTTTCTCGGTGAGTTTCTGGTAAGGCGTTGCGCGACGCATCAACTCGCGGAGGTCGGTGACCGAGATGTCTTCGTTGGCTACGGTAGCGACGATTTGTTGGGCGAGAATATCAAGGCTCGTTTCGGGAATCTGAATCCTATCGAGTTCTCCTTGCCGGATGGCCCATACGGCGGCCGCCGTCTGCAGCATCTCGTCGCGCGTCAGGGGGAAGAAAATTCCTTTCGGGATCTGGCCCAACCAATGACCGGAGCGGCCAACCCTTTGCAGCAGCGTCGCGATGGCTCGGGGGGCACCCAAATGACAAACCAGATCGACATGCCCAACGTCGATGCCGAGCTCGAGAGAGGCGGTGGCCACCACAACCGGAACCGCCCCGCTTTTTAGTTTATCTTCGGCTTCCAGGCGAATCTTGCGGGCGAGACTCCCATGGTGGGCGACGACACGCTCGGCTCCGAGTCGCTCGCCGAGAGCATGAGCCACACGTTCGACGAGTCGGCGTGTATTAACGAAAACAATTGTCGTTTGATGTTGTTCCACAAGTGCAGCGATTCGGTCGTAGATTGCATCGCGCATCTCATGACTGGCTACAGACGAGAGCTCCAGATCGACCGTCTCCACAGAAAGATCCATGGCTCGCTTGTGTCCGGTATCGACGATCGTGCAGCGAGCCGCATCGTCTGGATCGAGTCCGTCGGTTCCGACAAACCAACGTGCAATTTGATCGATGGGTTTCTGGGTGGCGGACAGCCCGATGCGTTGGGGGCGGGTGCGCGCTGGGCTGGCAGGATCCTCCTCGGATGTGACGAGTCGATCCAGCCGCGCCAGGCTCAGTGCGAGGTGCGCGCCACGTTTGTCGCCGCAGATCGCGTGTACTTCATCGACAATCACCGACTCGACATGGCGAAGAATTTGTCTGCTTTTTACGGCTGTCAGAAGAATATAGAGGGATTCTGGAGTGGTGATCAGGATATGCGGTGGTTTGCGAAGCATGGCCTGCCGCTGGCTTGCAGGAGTGTCACCGCTTCGGACGGCGACGCGGATATCGTCAAGTGGAAGGCCGGCCTCCTCCGCGCGCTGGCGGATGCCGGCCAAAGGCAGTTCCAGGTTTTTTCCAATATCGTTACCCAGTGCCTTGAGCGGAGAGACGTAGAGAACGCAGGTGCCCTCGGGGAGCCGGTTTTCCTGAGCTCGTCGGACCAAACCGTCGATCGCCGAGAGGAAGGCTGCCAGAGTTTTCCCCGAACCGGTGGGTGCCGCGATCAGGGTATCCTCGCCCCGGCCGATCGCTGCCCACCCGGCCTCCTGTGCTGGTGTAGCTCCCGCGAAGGCCTGACGAAACCAGCCGGCGACCAGGGGGTCGAAGGGAAGAGCGTCCATTTTTCAATCGTCTATCGACCCACCCCTCAGGTCAATGGGGAGGATCGATATCGGAGTGAAAATGAAGGATGGTCAGCGGTCGAGGACGTCGGCAGCGATCAACTCTTCGAGATAGGGGGTGTCCCACCAAGAGAGTTGGAGTGCCTTGGCCCGACGGAAATACATCTGGATATCGTATTCGATGGTGAAGCCGACGCCGCCCCAGATCTGCTCGCACTGGCGAGTGGTTTCTCGATAGGTTTCGGCACAGAACAACTTGGCCATCGGCGCGAATCGCTCAATCGAGCGACCCATGGCACGGTTCCAGGCCGCTTCCTGAGCCAGAACCCGGCCCCCTTCGATCGTTGTGGAACAGTCGGCCATATAATGAGCCAAAGATTGGAAGGCACCAAGCGGCTTGTCGAATTGCTCTCGGATTTTCGAGTATTCGACTGTGATCTCCAGAGCCTTGCTGGCGCCTCCGATGGCCTGCGCTGCGAGCAGGGTGATCCCGTCGAGCATGACCTTGTGCCAGGTTTGCCAACCCGATCCGGGCTCACCAATGCGCGCGTCGCCCGAGACTCGGACATCGCGGAACTCGAGGAAGTATTGCGGATCTCTGCCCTGAGAGAGAACTTGCTTCATCTCGATGCCCTCGGCTCGGGCATCCACGAGGAAGAGATCGACCCCGGCATCCGTCCGCGCCAGGACGATAAGTTTGTCGGCGGAACTGGCGTAAGCAACGTGGCGTTTGTCTCCGTTCAAAACAAAGTCAGACCCATCGGCAACTGCCGGCATCTGCACGCCGATTTCACCGTATCCCCGCTCGGGTTCGATCCAGGCGGCCGTCACGACAGAGCTGCCCGAGGCAATCTGGGGAAGGAGGGAAGACTTTTGTTCCTCGGAGCCAGCCTCGAGAATCACCCCGGCGCTGAGGACCGAGCTGACGAAATGAGGAGAAGGTGTCAGGTGGTAGCCGAGCTCCTCGTAAAGCAGACCTGCCTCGATGAGGCTCTGGCCTGCCCCGCCATAGGCTTCGGGAATGGTCAGGCCGACAAGTCCGAGCTCGGACATTTTCTGCCAAAGGGAATCTGTGTACCCCTTGGGATCATCTTCCAGCTTGCGGACAATTTCCGTAGACGACTCATCATCGAGAAGATTTCTCGTCATGTCTTTCAGCAGTAGTTGTTCTTCTGTCAGTTCCAGTTCCATCGAATTTCCCTCGTGCCAACTTGTTTCGCGATACGCGGATGCGTGCGCTTCAGGGTTTCCAATCGGCGCCGGAGCGCTTCCAGGGATTGTCCGACCCGTCGGTCGGGATCGCGATACTCGCTTCGCAGGTGGTGGTGATTTTTTCGCCGACTTTCAAGACGACGGCGACATCGGCCCACCCGCAGCCCGTGTCGTCGGTTCGCACTTCCTGCACCTGACCAACAAAAGTCATGCGGTCGTCGGGGAAGACCGAGTCCTTCATGCGGAATTTGATTCGTCCGAGGCGACCGCGCGGTCCGGTCCAGTCTGTCAGGTAGCGCTCGAAATAAGCTGCATTATGAGGCGTGTTCACAAATACGTGTTTGGTGCCGTTGCGCTCGACCGCGAAATCCTTGTCGTGATGCATGGGGCGCCAGTCGCGTGTTGCGAGCGCCCCGAGAACGACATTGGTCACCGAAACGTCGATATCCAGTTGGGGCAAAGACTGCCCCTTTTTCAAATCTTTCAGGAGAATGTCCGCTGACATGGTTCAGCTCCTTTTGTAGCCAAAGCCCGTATAGAGCTCTTTGCCGACGTGTTCGCCATTCTGGTTTTCGTAGACGATCTCGATTTCCCAGAAACGGCCTGTGCCAAGCTTTGTCGTTTTGAAGTCACTGACCGAATTGACCACTTGGTAAGTCTTGAGCCGATCACCGACCCGCACAGGTACCCCGAAAATAATCGTATTGTCTGTCATGACAGCCTCGGGCAAGTCCAGCTTGTCCTTGAGGTCGAAGTGCGACTGCATCGGTTTGCCCTCTTCCTTGCGGTAGGGAGCCCAGAAATGAGGACGGAACCAAACCGAAATCATGCTGGGGGGGGCGATGAAGCCGTCGGTCAGCTCCCGGGCCGTTGCTTCGTCCCAGAATAGAGGGTTGCCATTCTCGACGGAGGCACAGCTGGAAAAGATATAGCCTCGCTCCACGTCGAACTCTCCCACTTCCGGGTAGAGCTTTTGTCCAATCATATCCTTTACGTCAGCAGGTAGTTCCGACATGGGAATCCTTTCGGTGCGTTTCAGCCAATAATGCCGCGCTCGCGCAGGTCCTTGATTTTGCTCTCGGCAAATCCGATCTCGGTCAGCAAAGCATCAGTATTGGTCAGGCTCCAGTCCGGGACCCGAATGGGCCCGTCAGGGCGGTCCATGCCGGCAAGAACGGGGGCCAGTTGGCGAAAAGAGCCTTCCGTCGGATGCTCGGCCTGCACAAAAGCTTCTCGTTCCTGAAATTGAGGGTCTTCCACCAGTTCGTTGATCTCGTAGACGGGCGCTGTACAGGTGTCCGATGCGGGAAGCTCCGCGCACCAGTCATCCCTGTCGCGTGTGGCAAAGACTCGCGCGAAATCAGCGCGCATTTCATTCTGAGCTTCATCTCGGTACTGGTCCTCAGCCCATTTTTCGAGGTCGAGGAGAGCGAGAAGATTGCGAAAAAATTGGCCTTCGATTGCGCCGACCGAAATCCACTTTCCATCGGCACAAGCATAGGTGTCGTAACAGGCGTAGCGGCCGGTCAGAACATCGTGTCCGGGTCCGGGGTTTTCTCCGGTGGCAAGGTGCTGGTCTACATAGAGTGAGGTTAACCAGAGGACGCCGTCGGCCACGGCCACATCGAGGAATTCGCCCTCGCCGGTTTGTGCCCGTCGGAGGAGAGCTGCCATGATCGCCATCGCGGCATGCATTCCACCTGCGGCGCTGTCGGCGACCGTGGCTCCGGGAATGGGGGGGCCTCCGTCACCGCGCCGGTTGCTGGTATGCAGATAACCACCGCTGGCGAGGTAGTTGAGGTCATGACCCGCCTGACGTGCGGCCGGCCCGGACTGACCAAATCCGCTCGTGGCACAGAGGATCACTTGAGGATTTGTTTTTTGGAGGTCCTCGAAAGCGAGACCGAGTTTTTTCATGACCCCGGGGCGGTAGCTCTCGATGACAACGTCGGCTTTGGCGACAAGTGCGAGAAATGCCGCCTTGCCGTCGGGAGCTTTCAGGTCGATCCGGGTTTGCTCCATGCCGCGATTTGCCGAGTAGCTCCAAAAGGCAGGTTGCGTCTGCAACGCCATCTTGGAAGGCGGCACCCCCACCTTTATGACTCGAGCGCCATAATCCGAAAGCACCCGCGCGCAGCGCGTTGCCGGACCGACGGTCGAGAGGTCAAGGATGGTGACTCCGTGCAGCGCTGCGGGGCGGGTGGACAACGTTCTAGAAGTTCTTCGGAAGTCCGAGTTCGCGCCTGGCGATGATGTTTTTCTGAATCTCGGATGAACCCCCACCGACGGTTTCGTTCACGGTGGCCCGATAGGCGCCCTCGAACCGACCGCGCAGGGGTGCCTCGTCCTGTCCCTCCATGATGGTGCCATCGGCGCCCGTGATGTCGAGAGCCTCGCGGCAGACGCGCTGGGAGAGAGAGGTGGTGAATAATTTGTACTGCGAAGACTGGATGGTCGGGGGTTTGCCGCCGGACTTGGCCGCGCACACGAAACGAGTGCTCAAGCCCTTTGCTACGGCCGTATCGGTGACGATATTGGCAATCCGTCGCCGAATATTCGGGTCATCCTTGAGGGGCTGGTCGTCGCGCTTGGCCTCCTTGACCCAATCGACCAGAACCCGAGTGCGATCGGCGATTGGCGAGAGGGTGAACATGGTGAAACGTTCAAGGTCGAGAGCCTCGGAGATCATCTGAAAGCCACGGCCACGTTCTCCGACCAAATACTCGTCCGGTACGAAAACGTCGGTGAAGAAAACCTGATTGGTCGTGTCCTTGCCGATGGTCGGCAAGCTCTGGACTTCGAGTCCCGGGTTGTCCATCGGGATCATGAACAAACTGATACCTTGGTGCTTGGGTTTGTCCGGATCGGTTCGGGCTCCCACCCAATACCAGTCGGCGAAGTGGGCCGACGTGGTCCACATCTTCTGTCCGTTCAGAATCCAGCCGTCCCCGACTTTCTCGGCTTTGAGCTGCATATTACCGGCATCGGATCCCGCCTGGGGCTCCGAATAACCGACGGCGAACTCAACATCGGCCGAGAGGATTTTCGGCAGGAACTCTTCTTTGAGGTAGGTACTGCCATGCCGGATCAGGGTCTTTCCGATGATGCCGACGCCCTTGCCGATTTGTGGTGCCGCGTGCCGCGAGAGAGCTTCGTTCAGGATGAACTCGTAGACGCCCTCAATTTCCTTGCCGCCATACTCCTTGGGCCAGGACATCCCCAACCACCCTTTGGTGGCCAGTTTTTTCATGAAGTCTCGTCGTTCGGGTGAGTCGGCTAGCTGGGAGAAATTCTCGCGATGTGGATCCATCACCACGGGGTCGTGGTTTTCGACCAGCCATTGTTCGACTTCGCTCGCGAATTTTTGCTCTTGGGGGGAAAAATCAAAGTCCACAGGAACTTCCTTTCAGGGAGAATGCCAGCCGGAACGCACCGGAACAGCACCCCGAATTCTACACAGTGAACACGTGTCTTGCAAGTGAGTATCGCCGCGCCCTGCCTGCCTCGGGAGCAGTTTTCAGGAGGTTTTGCTGACAAATTCTTGCGTTTGGGCCCGGGTGTTGCGAATTTGTCGGACGATGCAGTCGGGCGGCGAAGAGAAGGTTCCGGTTTCCTCCGGCGAAGTTCGCAAGGGAGCGGAAGAGGTGTGCCGTCGACTGCACGAGGCCGGCTACGAGGCTCTTTTTGCCGGCGGTTGTGTCCGTGATCTGGGCCTCGGCACCGATCCTGTCGATTTCGATATTGCGACCTCGGCCCGCCCCGATGATGTAGCGGCGCTTTTCTCGCGGACGGTTCCCGTGGGTGCGCGGTTTGGCGTCACGCTTGTCGTGACCGAAAAGGGCGCCTTTGAGGTCACCACTTTTCGCAGCGATGGGGATTATCTCGACCACCGACGGCCCAGCCAGATCACTTATTCCGACGCTCGCGGCGACGCTGCCCGACGGGATTTCACCATCAACGGGATGTTTCTCGATCCGCGGACCGATGAGATCATCGACTATGTAGGGGGGCAGGCCGACCTTGCGGCAGGACTCGTTCGCGCGATCGGGGATCCGGAGGAACGTTTCCGGGAGGACCGACTCCGCATGATTCGGGCGGTTCGCTTTGCTGCAAAATTGCGGTCCACCATCGACCCGCCCACGCTTGTGGCGGTACAAGCCAAAGCACCGAAAATCCTCGATATTGCCTGGGAGAGAATTGGCGACGAGTTACGCAAGATCCTGGCAGACGGAGAGGCCTCCAGAGCCTTGGCCCTGCTTTCCGAAACCGGCCTGCTCGCCCGGATTCTACCCGAAATCGAGGCGATGCAGGGTGTGGCTCAATCGCCTGATCATCACCCCGAGGGCGATGTGTTCACGCATACCCGCCTCTGCGTCGCGGGTCTCGAGGAGGGCCATGACGAGGCCCTTCGGCTGGCCGTTCTGCTGCACGACGTTGCCAAGCCGCTTTGTGCCGAAACCGACGGGGACGGACGCATCCGTTTTTACGGGCACTGCGAGCGTGGCGGCGAGATGGCGCGCAAAATCTGCGAGAGGCTTCGTTACAGCAACGCGGTTCGCGACAAGGTGAGCTGGCTGGTGACCCACCACCTGCGACATTTGAATGCGCGTCAGATGCGGCTTTCCACTCTGAAGAGATTCTTGGCCGAGCCGTTTTTTGACGATCTTCTGGAGTTGATCCGGATCGACACGCTCGCGGGTTCGGGCAATCTCGATCTATGGCATTTTCTCAAGAATCAACAGCGAGAGATGTCGAGCGCCGAGGTGGCCCCGGAGCCACTGGTGAGAGGGGCGGACCTGCTTGCCTTGGGGTACAAAGCCGGGCCGGGCATGCGAGAGATTCTCGATGCGACCTATGACGCGCAACTCGAAGGGGTGTTCCTGGAGGCGAAGAGCGCTCGTGCTTGGGTCTTGCAGGAGTTTTCGCTGCCGAAAAACGCATCTTGAAACAAGGATCGGGAGTTCGCCATAGGGAAGGCTCTCCATGCGGCCGCGAGCATCGCGGCTTCAGCGCCACGAGGAGTTTTGGGCTGTTCCATAAGCGCCTAGGCTGCTAGGGGTGTACCCGTGGATTCGTCCGAGAAAGCCCCAGCAAGCAGTGATTTGACCCCGGTAGTCTCCCAAGGTGAAGAGCAATTCCAGCGGGTTTTTGCCGAGGCTCCGATCGGGATGGCACTTTTCGATTCCGAGTATCGTTTCGTTCTCGTCAATCGTGCGCTGGCCCAAATGCTCGACACCACCGAAGAAGCTCTCATGGGAGCATCGTGCGAGAGTATTCTCCAGCCAGATGAGGCGGCAGGTCAGCGTTTGCTTGCCGAGAGGCTTCTGGGCCGTGAGGTGCAGGGATACAAGGTGCAACGCCGCTACCCGTCAGGCTCGCGGCCCGAGCGATTCGCCGATGTCACCGTCACGCGGATCGATACCGAGGATGGCGGCGTACTCGGGCTCGAGATGATCGAAGATATCACCGAGGCCCGGCGGGCCAAGGAGCAGACGAGAGTGCACGAGGCTGAACTGGCTCATGCGACTCGCCTGGCTATGCTGGGGGAGATGGTGGCCGGTATCGCCCATGAAGTAAACCAACCGCTCGCGGCAATCGTGAACTATGCCAATGGCTCGACGCGGCGTTTGCAATCAGGTGATGTGCAGGACATGCGCGTGATTCAGGACGCCCTCTCGCGCATCGCCTCGGAAGCCATGCGGGCCAGTGAAATTGTTCGTCGCCTGAAAAGCCTTGCGCGAAAGGAATCGGTCCAGCGCGAACGACAGCCGCTCGAGGAAATTGCCGAGAGGACTTTGCGTCTGGTCGAGTCGGAGGTGCAGGCCAAGGACGTGACGATTGTGATGGATCTGGCTCGCGAAATTCCGCCGGTGCTGGTGGACCCGATTCAGATCGAGCAAATAGTTTTGAATCTGGTCCGAAATGCCTGTGAGGCGATGCTCGAGCAATCCGACCCGAAACGGGTGACAATCCGAACTTTTCGTGAAGGAGACGAAAGCGTTGCGATCTCGGTTGCTGATAATGGCCCGGGTCTGAGCCCTGCGCTCCTCCATCGCGTTTTTGATGCATTTTTCACAACGAAACGAAGTGGTCTGGGGATGGGCTTGTCGATCAGTCGATCGATTGCAGAGTCCCATCACGGGCGACTTTGGGCTGAAGAAAATGCGCCACAGGGAACCGTTTTCACCCTGGCGCTCCCCATCTTTGGAGGTAATGAAAATTGAGCGAATCTTCTTCTGTTTATGTGGTGGACGATGATCCAGCGATGCGTGATTCCCTGAAATGGCTCCTGGAGTCCGTTGATTTTCAGGTGCATGTTTTTGAGAGTGCGACGTCATTTCTGGAGGAGTACGGGGGGCAACGACCAGCTTGTCTGGTGCTGGACGTTCGGATGCCGGGGATGAGTGGACTTGATTTGCAGGACGAACTCGTTCGGCGCGGTATTACAATCCCCATGATCATGATCAGCGCGCATGGCGATGTGCCGGTGGCGGTGCGTGCGCTCAAAACGGGAGCTATCGATTTTATCGAGAAGCCATTCAGCGACCAATTGCTTTTGGATCGCGTCCGACAAGCTCTCCATAATGACCAGCAGGCCAGTGAAACCGATGAGGTCAAGGAAACGATCCGCGCTCGGAAGGCATCTTTGACGCCCCGGGAAAAAGAAGTGATGGAACTGGTTGTCGCTGGTAACCCCAACAAATCAGTTGCCTCTCACTTGGGGCTAAGCCAGAAGACAGTCGAAATTCACCGGGCCCGAGTCATGTCCAAGATGTCCGCAGGTTCCCTCGCCGAGTTGGTGCGTGACTGTTTGATGCTGAAATAATCCGGTAGCCGACCCCCGGATGACGGTGCTCAATAGAGAGGCCTGACCGTCTAATCGTCTTCCGGATCGGCTTCTTGCAAGGTGTTGCTCCAGAAGGTCCCCTTGGCAAGGTACCAGACCAGAGCCCCGGCGGCTGCATACATCAGGACACCCTCAACGACGCCCAAACCCCCGCCGAGGATCATCACGGTGACCACGAGAATTGTCGAAATGATGGCAACGACTTTCTCGATGCGCTCTTCGCGATCTCTCTCGGCGACGACGAATTCGGTCACCGAGGTCCCACAATGGGGACATCGGCCCGCGGGTTTCCGAATCAGCTTTTCGCCGCATTCGGGGCAGGGTGGGTAGGAATGAACCGGCATCGCAGTCCCCCAACCCTAGGAGGTTCCCTGCAGCCAGGCAAGTCTCGTCCGAGACTCCCGAGCGCCGGCCAGATCCGCTGCGATCAGGCTGCTTTTTGAATGCGGCGTCGAGGGTCGTCTAGGTGTCGCGCTTGAATACGAACGCGGGTGTGACGATTTTCCTCAAACCAGGTGAGAAGGCCCTTTTTCAGATGCTCGGCATTGATATCGAGTGAGTCGCAAATCGTTCCGTAGCAAAAAAGGTCGTCCCGCGAGGGGTCACTGACCCAGCGCAGGGCTTCGCTGAAGAGCGCGCGCCCATTGGGGTCGGTAGCGAAGGCAAATTTCTGAAAGGTCTCCAGCCCATCCTGCAGCACGGCGGCGAGCAGTCGATGCTCCCCGGAAAGTGCTGCTGCACTGGCGAAAAGTCCAGAAAACTGAGTTGGCGTTACGATATCGGGCTGGAGGAGGCCCGAGTCCGTATCTTCCCGAGTGAGAACCGAATATTCCATGCCTCGATAGACGGGGCGGGCGTTCGGGTATTCAGAGGTTTGCCGATGATTGCTCTGAAATCTGCGCCGGATGGGCTGAAATTATCAAATCCGCGAGTTTGGTAGCTGAGAATAGATCATCGAGGCGTCGCTGTCCCTCTGCCCAAATTCTGCGCATGCCGCAGCTGGAACTCATGGAACATTGATCATTTTCTCCGATGCAGACATTCAGAGCGAGTGGCCCCTCGACAGCCTCCATCACCTCCTGAAAGGAAACCTCGTCGGGACTGCGAGCAAGCAGATAGCCCCCGCGCGCACCGCGGCGCGAAACAACGACACCGTCCTGAATCAAATCCTGGAGGATTTTTTCCAGAAATTTCTTCGGAATTCCTTCAACCTCGGAGATCTCGGAAACCGAGGCCGGTTGTTCCGGCTCTTGCCGAGCGAGGTGAATGGCTGCACGCAGGGCATAATCGACGCGTCTGCTCACTTGCATCAAGGACATGGGATCGCCTCCAGAGATATTTTCATCAGATTTCCGGAATCTCGATTTCGACGTCGCCTTCGACCACGGCCTGACAACCGAGTCGAGAATAGGGGGTCAGCCCCGGGGCTTCGTCCAGTTTGTCTTCTTCATCCTCGGCCATCTCGGAAAGGTTCTCCTCGCCCTTCCGAATAATCACGTGGCAGGTCACGCAGGCGCAGTTGCCGCCGCAATTATGTTCAAGGTCGATGCCGGCTTGCAGCGCAATATCAAGAATCGATCCCGGCTTTCCGTCGTGACTATAGGGGTAGTCAGCGTCATCAACGACGACCGTCATGTTCTGTTTGAGAAAGGTTACTTTATGTTTCATGACTCCCCCGTCAGTTCGTCGACGTTTCGGGTCGAGACCGCAACTTTGATGGATGCATCCATGATTCGTTGCGCAAAGGGTCCGCTCGCCTCGTTGAGTTTTTCAGTGAGGTCGCGAATATGATTGTAATCATCCCCCTGGCACGCCTCGCGGAGGCTGCCGGCTGCCGCGTCAATCGTCTGGATCTCGGCGTCATCGAGTAGTTGCCCGTGAGACTCGCGAGCACTATCGCTCCCGTGCAGAAGGGTTTCCGCCTCGATGCGAGCCTCGATCAATTGGCGGGCCGCGAAGTCCTCTTCGGCCAGATCGAAAGACTCCTCGAGCATATTCTCGATGGTCTCATCGTCGATTCCATAGCTGGGCTTCACGTCGACGGATTGTTCGGTGTTGGTTCGCTCGTCGCGCGCCGAAACCGAAAGAATACCATTGGCATCGATGATGAAAGTGATTTCGACGCGCGGGAGGCCGGCGATTTGGGGTGGAATGGGCACGCGGAATTTCGCCAGGCTTCGACAATCGCTTGCGAGTTCTCGCTCGCCCTGCAGGACGTGCACCTCGACATGCGTCTGGTTGTCGATCGCGGTGGTGAATTGTTCCCGGGCTGCAGCGGGGATCGTCGTGTTCCGATCGATCAGTCGCGAGAGAACCCCCCCCATGGTTTCAATGCCCAGCGAGAGAGGGACGACATCGAGCAGCAGCATATCGCTATTGCTCCCCGAGAGGATTCCCGCCTGAATTGATGCCCCCATGGCGACAACTCCATCGGGATCGACATCGTCGAGGGGTTTTTTGCCAAAGAGTGCGGCCACTTCGCTTTTGACCTTCGGAACTCTTGTTGAGCCTCCGACCAGAATAACTTCGTCGATTTCTGCGGCATCTACGCCGGCATCTGTCAGCGCTCGCTTGCAATGCTCGATGGCTTTCCGAACGAGGGGTTCGATGGCCTGCTCGAAATCCTCTCGCAGGATCTCGAGAACTCTGGTTCCTCCGGGTAGGGATATATTGACCACGGTGGAGGTCTCTTCGGTCAGCGCGTGCTTGGCTTCGACGGCAGCTGCGAGCAGCAGCGCTCGGGTGCGGGGGTCGGCAACTTCGGCATCGGATAGCGTGCAGCGCTCTTCCAGAAGTGTGGCGATCTTCTGGTCGAAATCATCACCGCCCAAACGGGTATCGCCTCCAGTGGAGAGCACTTCGGAGAGTCCCTCTCGCATATGGAGAATGGAAACGTCGAAGGTTCCGCCGCCCAGATCAAAAACGGCAATGCGTGCTTCTTCGCGGGCTTCCAGACCATAGGCCAGAGCGGCAGCGGTGGGTTCGTTGACCAGGCGAAGGACTTCCAGGCCGGCCAGCCGGCCTGCGTCGCGAGTTGCCTGACGTTGGCTGTCGTCGAAGTATGCGGGCACGGTGATCACCGCCCGAGTCACAGGTTCCTCGTAATATGCTTCCGCTCTTCGCTTGAGTTCTCGCAGAATCAGGGAGGACGCCTCCGGCGGTGTGACTGTTTCCTGCGCATCACCGGCTCGAACCTCCATCTGTAGATGGCCCTCGGTGTCCTTGAATCGGTAGCGCTCCTGATCGGCTGCATCGAGATGTTCGCGGCCGATGCCCATGAATCGTTTCAGGGAAAGCAGCGAAGCTTCGGGGTGGAGAGGGGCTCGGTCTCGGGCGCTGTCGCCCACGAGAAAACTTCCATCAGGGAGCAGGGAGATCGCTGAGGGCAGGATCAGACGACCGCTCTGTGGATCGGCGAGCAATTCGGGTTTCCCCTCATGCAGCCTTCCGACAAGGGAGTTTGTCGTACCGAGATCGATTCCAATAATGGGTGGCATGCTCTACGCTTCCTTGAGGGCTCGACGAATATCGCGAACCAGAGTGGCTAGATAAGACAGTTCGGAGAGAATGTTCTTCAGGTCAGCGAGTGCTCCCGATTTTTCGCCTCCGTCTGCAGGCCATTCCTGCAGGATCTCTTCGATCCGAGTGCGGTCGGATTCTCGTCGCGATTCGAGATTTTCCAGTCTTTCCTCGAGACTGTCTCGGACTTTTCCCGGCCCTTCATCGATCTCCAGCAATTCTTCCTGAACCTCGAAGACCAATGCTGCGAGTGCTGGCGGGACTTGATTGTTGTTTTTCCCCAGAGGCTCGGATTGTCGCTCCAACCACCAGCGGCCCCGACTCTCCGGGTCGCGCAGTGTTTGCCAGGCCGCGTTCAGCAATGCAGAGCCGGCGACGCTGGCGCGGAGTTCCTCCGGTGTCGCGTTCGGAAAGCGGTCTGGGTGCAAGCGCCGGGTAAGCTCGTACCAGGTTTCTTTTAAAGCTCCGACGTCGACGGAGGGACGATCGGGGAGGCCCAGAACCTCGAGGTAGTCCGTATTGGAGGGTAGCATCTGGACGGCGCCGCACTCGGTGCAGAAAAAGGCCGGGCTCTGCTCTTTCGAGCAGCGCCAGCATCGAATCCGACCCATGATCGGTCTTCTAGATCCCGAAGGATTGCCCACACCCGCAGGTGCGTGAAACATTCGGGTTGTTCAGTTGGAAGCCCGATTGCATCAGGTCGTCGCTGTAGTCGAGCTCTGTGCCGTTCAGATAGAGGTAGCTTTTCCGATCGACGATGATCCGGGCGCCATCGCGCTCGAAGACACGATCGCCCTTTCGCTCCTCGTCCAGGTCCATTTTATAGGACAGTCCCGAGCAGCCTCCGCCCACGACCTTCACGCGCAGACCTTTCTCTGTCTGGGCATCCTCTGCCGTCAGAGACAGGATTTTTTCAATCGCCTGATCGCTCAGTGTGATACCTTTGGGGCCGATAGCCAACGTTCGCTCCTTCTTGTTTCCCGAGGCAGGCTCAGGAATCTTCCGAAGTGTCCCCGTGCCGAGACTTCCAATCGTTGACGGCCGCCTTGATCGCATCTTCCGCGAGAACGGAACAATGGATCTTGACGGGAGGCAGCGACAGTTCTTCGACGATGGTTTCGTTGGAGATCCCGGCGACTTCTTCGACGCCCTTACCCTTGACGAGTTCGGTGACATAGCTCGAGCTCGCGATGGCGCTGCCGCAGCCGAATGTCTTGAACTTGGCGTCTTCGACAACCCCGTCGTCGCTGATCTTCAATTGAAGTTTCATGACATCGCCGCACTCGGGAGCGCCGACGATCCCCGTGCCGACGTTGTCTTCGTCCTTTTCAAACGAACCGACGTTGCGGGGGTTGGAGTAGTGATCCAGAACTTTGTCGCTGTAGCTAGCCATTTTCTATTCCTCTGCCATGCCATTTCAATGCGAAATGCCGGCGAAGTAGTCCTTCAGGTCGATACCCTCTTTTGCCATTTCGTAGAGGGGAGAGAGTTCGCGTAGTCTTTTCACTTCGCTGATGACGAGTTTGGCCACCTGATCCACGTCTTCGTCCGTGTTGAAGCGGCCGAGACCGAAGCGAATCGAGGTATGAGCCAATTCATCGCCGACGCCCAATGCTTTGAGGACGTAGGAGGGTTCGAGTGTAGCGGAAGTACAGGCGGAACCCGAGGAGACCGCTACCGCAGGCTCGTCCGGGTGAGCGGATCCATTGAGACCCATCAGCATGGATTCGCCCTCGATATAAGCGAAACTCAAGTTCAGGTTCCCCGCCAGTCGCTCGGACGGGTGTCCGTTGAGATAGATTTCGTCCAGTTCGTCGGCGAGGAGCTTGTGAAGTCGCTCGCGCATCCCGAGGACGCGGTCATGATCGGCCTGCATATCCTCTTGGGCAATTTCGATTGCCTTGGCAAATCCGACGATTCCCGGCACGTTCAGGGTACCCGATCGCATGCCTCTCTCGTGTCCGCCCCCGTCCATCTGGGAAGTGATGCGGACGCGCGGTCCTCGGGATCGGACCCAGAGAAGGCCGACGCCCTTCGGGCCGTAAATTTTGTGGGCTGTTGCCGAGAGGAGGTCGATTCCCAGATCATTGACGTCAATGGGCATCTTGCCGAAGCCCTGCGTGGCGTCGCAGTGAAAGAGAACGCCCTTTTCCTTGGCGATCTTGCCGATCTCGCGGATCGGGTGAATGGTGCCGATTTCATTATTCGCGATCATGAAAGACAGCAGGATCGTATCGTCCCCGATGGCATCGCGAATTTCCTGAGGGTCCACCCGACCGGTCGTATCCACGCCCAGGTAGGTGACGCGGGCTTTACCGGCGCGCTCGAGGGCCTTGCAGGTGTCGAGAACCGCCTTGTGCTCGGTGACACAGGTGATGATGTGGTTGCCCTTGTCCTTGTAGAACTCGGCGGCGCCTTTGATGGCGACGTTATCCGACTCGGTTGCACCCGAGAGCCAGACGATTTCTTTGGCTTTGCCCCCGATCAGGCCGGCGGCGATCTCGCGGGCTTGATCTACCGCCTGCTCAGCCTCCCACCCATACGGGTGGTTACGGCTCGATGCGTTGCCGAACGAATCGGTCAGGTAGGGCATCATGGCGTCCAGCACTCGAGGATCGAGTGGGGAGGTCGCGTGATTATCCATGTAAATTCTGCGTTTTTCCGATGACATTCCTGTAGAACCTCGGGAAATGCCCGAACGTGGCGCGGGCAGAAAGCCTATTCAGACCTATCTGGTATGAATTAGTAGATATCTTACCATCAGCCGTCAACCCGTCCAGCAGCAAACGTCCGAAAATTGATGCTCTGCGTTAAAACCAGCCGTGCGGTTGCCTGTTTGCCAGCGACCCTTTAAATGCCGCAAATGCATTGGACGCGAATCAGTGAGGTTGGCGCGCACTCCGGAACGCAAGTCCAGATCCGCGGCTGGGTGCGAGGAAAACGCTCCAGCGGGAAGTTGGTCTTTCTGCAGGTACGGGACGGTTCCGGGACCCTGCAATGCACGGTGTTCGGGCCTGATGTGAGCGACGAGTTGTTCGCGCAAGCGCGCGGTCTTGGGCAGGAGAGTTCGATTGTCGTCACTGGCGAGGTGAAGCCTGATGCTCGTGCGGCCGGGGGCTTCGAGCTTGCCGTGAGCGGCCTGGAGATCGTCGCGGCCGCTGCGGATTACCCAATTACCCCCAAGGACCATGGGGCATCCTTTCTGCATGATCGTCGGCACCTCTGGCTTCGCTCGAGTCGACAGCACGCGATTTTGCGGGTGCGAGCGAGCGTGATCTCGGCTTGCCGGCGTTATTTCGACAGCCGGGATTTCACTTTGGTGGATGCTCCGATCTTCACGCCATCGGCCTGTGAAGGAACGTCCAATCTGTTCGAGGTCGACTATTTTGGTTCTCCAGCCTACCTCACGCAGAGCGGACAGCTCTATATGGAGGCCGCCGCGATGGCACTGGGGCAGGTGTATTGTCTGGGCCCCACCTTTCGCGCGGAGAAGTCGAAAACCCGCCGACATTTGACCGAATTCTGGATGCTTGAGCCCGAGGTGGCCTATCTCGACCTGGCAGGCGACATGGATTTGGCGGAAGACTTTCTCGCCACGATCGTAGCCGAGGTTTTGGCCGAGCGCCGTCCGGAGCTGGAGTTGTTGGAGAGGGATCTCTCCAAACTCGAAGCCGTCCAAGCCCCTTTCCCTCGGCTGACTTACACGGAAGCTGTCGAGAGACTTCGGCAGCTGGGTCATGAAAAGGAGTGGGGCACCGATTTTGGTGCCGAGGAAGAGACTCTTCTGGCCAACGAATTTGACCGTCCGGTTCTCGTGCACCGCTATCCAGCGGATATCAAGGCTTTCTATATGAAGCCGGATCCGGAGGACTCGAACCTCGCGCTTTGCGTGGATGTTCTGGCGCCCGAG
>DLYX01000564.1 GCA_003447545.1 Deltaproteobacteria bacterium
TCTTCAGCGAGGGGCCGGCGGGCCCGCCCTTCACGAGAGCGGGGCTCTGGCTTCCCGAGCTACGCGGTTTCAATGCACTCGCCTCGAAGGAGCATCGGCTGAATCAGGTCTTCTCCTACGGCGGCGATCTCGAGATGGAATGTCTTGGCTACGATGATTGCAGCCGTGAGAAAATGCATGTCTATTACTACCCGCCCTCATCCGCGCATCGCTCGAGGTCCTTTGAGGAAGTTGGGACCAGCGGGTTTCAGTCGTCGCAAGTCTACCGGGATCTGGACTCCGAGACGCTGGTGATTCCAGTATTTGACGGTCGATTCGACGGGGATGGATATCTCAAACAATTCCATACCCTAAATGAAGCTCAGGCGCGGACCTACGCCGATACGTTTGCGAATACCGTCTGTGCCGACGGAAGTGTTGCGGGCGTGCAGTTGGATCTGGAGCCTTTCGACCTGAACGTCGCGGCTCAGGCACATTTTTACGATCAGGTAGCGCTGAATCTGGCCGGCCAGAACGAGGCGCGAGAAGCGATCGTCCCCTGTGTTACGGAGCGTTTTCCGGCGGGCCGATTTTTCTCCGTGTTCACCTTCGCGAAGGCAATGACGCCACAGTTGGGTGAGATGTTTACCCGTTACGGGAACGGTTACCTGGTGCTGTCGTTGTACGATCTGGGCTCGAAGCCTGCAGGGGTGGCGAACACGCCTGAAGAGTATCGGCGGTTGGTGGAGGCCGAACTGGCGACCGTGATGCGCAATGCGGATGGCGCCTACGATGTCGGCTTCCAGTTGGCGATCCCGGGAGCGGCATCCACGAAGGAATTTGAGTCCTATAGTGGTGCGGTTTCGGGCTATGCGCAGCGGGAATACGTAGCGGCCGCTCTGGATGCGATTGACGCGAGCGGGATTCGTGAAGACGAGAGATTTCTCGGGATTGCGATCTGGGGATTCAGCCGCTTCATGGCGTATCCGCCGCATAGCAATCAGACCTTTGAGCCGGCTTCTCCAACCCTCGATGTCCAGGCGTTGCTGGCGGAACGGATGTGATCGAGAGGATGGGCACCAAGCTACCAGCTCAGGTGCCCATCGCCTCGATCCACCGACGAAGGTCGTCGCCTTCGTGGGCAAAAGTGCCGATATAGGTGTCCGGTCGCACCAGTACCGCATGTCCGGGTTGGATGCCTAGTGTCCGCGCAAGCTGGCCTTCTGGTTGGATTTCGACCGGGACGATCGGGCAGGCCTGCTCGTTGCCGCCAAGGCGGGAAGACCATTCCTCACGTTTCGGCCCCGCGATGAGAAGCGTGGCGCCTGGGTGTCGGAGCTTCTCGTAGATCGGTTTCCCTGCTTCCGACAAGTCGGGAAGCCGATCGCCGGGCTGCAGTCCGGCGGAACCCTGTATCCCCTGTGCCAGCGAAGTCCCTCGGTAATGGATATCGGTTTCGGAAAGGAAGGGTCGTAGTCGAGGAGCGACCCAGTCCCTTCGCAGAAGGTGACGCAGCAGGAAGGATCGGATTCGTTGCAGAATCGGGCTCCGCAGCATCGCCAGACGAATCATTCTGGAGGAATTCTCGACGACTCTGGCGCCGATGGGGTGACGTTCTTCGTGGTAGGTGTCGAGCAGTCTTGGGTGCGCGCCGCCACGAGCAACCAGAGCGAGTTTCCAAGCCAGATTGACGGCATCCTGAATTCCCGTGTTCATGCCCTGGCCGCCGGCCGGGCTGTGGACATGGGCTGCATCTCCCGCAAGCAGGATTCTGTCGTGACGGTAGTTGTCGACGATGCGTTCGTTGATGAAAAACTCACTCAACCAAAAACTCTCCTGAATGGTCCACCCAGTCGAGGTGCGGGTGTCGAGCAAGTTCTGGAGTTCAGCCTCGGTGGGAGGGCCGGTGGAGGCTTCCGGCCGGGGAGTTCCGCTGTCGACGATGATCCGCCAGCGACGGTGCCCCGCGGGGAAGAGGGCGACGATTCCATCGCGGGAAAGGCAGGCCCGAATAAATTGAGGATCAAAATCCTGATCGATAGAGAAGTCGCCGAGGATCCAGCGGCGATCGACCGAAGCGCCCGGGAAGTCGAGGTGGAGTCCGTGGCGGACTCGCGAATGCGCACCATCGGTTCCGATCATCCAGGGGAAGCGCGCCTCGGAATCCCCTTCCGCCTCTGAGTGAATCTGGCAGGTGATACCGTCCGCATCGGGACGAAATTCACCCAGTGAAGTGTTGCGCTCGACCTCGACGCCCTGTTCGCGGAGCCGTTCGATCAGGGTGGCCTCGGTCGCGGATTGCGGAAGAAGCAAGCCGGTCGGGATCGGCGAACTCGGTTCGTTCAGGACGATTCTGCCGATGGTTTCTTCAGCCGTCTGGAGGATGGCCCCCTGCAGGATCTGAGCATCCTCATGTTGCTGGAACCGTTCATGGGGAAGGCTGCTGTCGAGGGTCTCCAGTGTCCGTTGCCAGACGACGAGAGCCTTCGATAAGGAAGTCGGTCCCGCTTGCGCATCGATGATGCGCACCTCGCATCCATGCCAGAGAAGCCGGTGGGCTGCGGCGAGCCCTACCGGCCCTGCACCCACTACAAGAATTGGTTCCATCGTTGGCATTGCCAGGCTCTGTCCTTTGCAACCGGTTCGCGTTGCGATCACAGCGGCTTTCAAGAGAGACATTTCTAGTCTCGCGGAGGCACCTCGAGGTGTTGCTTTGAAGCATCGACATAGCGAGCGAGGATGCCCAGCCATTCGGATGTTTCCATAATCTGGAGAATCGAGGAGTTGACGTCGCGGCGCAATGGGCTGTGACGCGGGAACCCGAAGGCATAGAATCCGGAATCAAAAGTTTGCGGCAAGATCGAGAGTTCTCCCGTCCCGTCTCTTTTGACGCCATAGGCCAAAACGGGTTCGTCGTTCACGAAAGTGTCGATTTTACCGGCCTTCACGGCGTCGAGGCCTGCCTCGGTATTCGGGAAAGTGGAATAGAGAATGAAGTTCTGACGCAGATATTCCGCCCCGGTAGAACCGGCAAGTGCTCCTACGCGGACCCGCGAAAGGTCGGCCGGACCCTGAATCCGCGGTGTAAGCTGCGTCACGGTCAGGGCGGATGCCATTGCTCCGGTCAACCCGGCAAGGGCAAACAGGGAGATGAACATCCATACCAGTGCGAGACCTCGCCCCAATGGTGTGATGGGTGATTTGTCGCCGTAGCCAACGGTGGTCATGGTGACCGCTGACCACCAGAAGCCGGCACCGATTCCGTCAGCTGCCGAGCCTCCAAATTGCGCCGGGTTTCGTCGATGCTCGGCTGCCCAGATCAGAACTCCGGTGACGAGCAGAATCAGGAAGAGAAGTCCGGCCGAACGCAGAAAGGATTTGGAAAAAAGCCGATTCAGAAACTCCCACCAGCCGCCCGATTCGCCGGACTTTACGGCCATCGCGAGGCCGGTGCCAAAGAAAGGATACGAGAACTCGATGATTTGGTTGCGCTGGGCGGTCATTCCGATAGCGGCTACGGCGATCTGGACTTTATCTTGGCGAGTCGACTCGATCAATTTCTCGAGTTCGAGTTCGTGGATCTCGAATTCGAGATTCAGATCTTCGGCGATCGCACGCCATAGGTCGATGCTGATCCCGGTCCAGGTCCCATCGGGAAGCTGGAAGGAAAAGGGCGGGGCGTTCTTGGTCCCGATGCGCAGCTTTTTCGCTTTGCTGTCGGGCTTGGCACTTGTGGCCGCGTCGGTCGTGCCGGAAGCTGGGGGCTCCGGTGCCGCCACTAGATTGGCTGGCGCGAGCAGCAGTGCGAGGGAGAGCAGGGCCACTCCATGGAGAATTCTTTTTATCGGATGGTTCAATTCAAATCCTGTTCGACCGGTGCGGGGCTGCTTTGGCGCAGAGAGAGGGTCAGCATCAGTGTTGCGAGAGCGACCATGGCGAGGTTGAGCCGGGCGCCCGGAGGCGTCTGGAGGGTCTCCAGGGGTTTCCATAGGCCGATGCCAATCCGTCCAAGATACTCGATGAGCATCCCCAGGTACATCAGCGGGACCAGTGCCCGATAGCGCAGCAACACGACCAGATAGAGCAGCCCGACCAGCAGTTGCGATAGTCCCCAGAGCGCAAAGATGGTGATCACCGCGCCGGCGGCCGCCGGCGTGTAGCTATCGAGCGGGATGGTGGCGATGGACTGGGCGCCCCCATCCGCGCGAAAGATATGAATCAGGCTGCGGGCAATTGTCACCCCGACCAGCGGGATAAAGGCCAGGAGGGCAAGCTTGTGCCCCTCGTACCGATTGCTCACCTCGCGGGGCAGGAGAAGATTCAACATGGCGGAAGTCTAGGAGATTATGATCATGGGGGCCAACGTTGTCGCCTCGCGTACGGTTTCTGCCTCGAGCATGCTCTTCCCTGATGGCACCGAATTGGCGAGGTGGTAGAGCCAGCGCATGTCCCGAAAAGAGATTTCTTTTTCCGCCAGTGGAGGTACGCAGCTTCGCGGAGTCCTCTACCTTCCCGAACAGGACACGCCGTGCGCCGGGGTTGTCATGGCGCACGGGTTTTCCGCGGTAAAGGAACTGTGTCTCCCGGACCTTGCCGAATTTCTCTCGGTCTCGGGCCTGGCTGTTCTGCTTTATGATCATCGGAATCTGGGGGAGAGCGGGGGAGATCCGCGTCAGGAGATCAATCCCTGGGCACAGACCATCGATTATCAGCACGCATTGGCGTGGATGGCGGCTCATCCGCAGGTCGATTCTGGGCGACTGGCGGTTTATGGCAGCAGTTTCAGCGGGGGCGAGGTTTTGGTGCTTGGCTCGGTGGATGCCACGATTCGCGCGGTGGTTGCCAATGCTCCTCTCGCGGGAATGCCCGGCACAGACTATCGCGATACCGCCCATGCCTGGAGCAAGATTCGGGATGCCCTGGCCGATCCGGGTCCGGAGGCGCTGTCCAGAAGCGCTCAGGCACCGCCGATGGAATTGGCTGTGGTTGACGATCCCGAGGGCTCGACTCGTCCCGCCTTCCTTCCTCAGGAAGAAGCAGCCGCCTGGTTCCTCCGGCATGGTGGTTCCGTCAAATCGACCTGGCGGAATGAAGTGACGCTAGCCAATGCTTTTGACTGTGACCCTCCGTTTGATCCGGGCCAGTGCATCGCTCATTTGCAGGCTCCTCTGCTGATGGTCGTGGCTACCGAAGACCGGCTTGCCCTGACCTCTGTGGCGCTCGATGCATTTGCGCGAGCCCCCGAGCCCAAACAATTGGAAATGGTCAGCGGCGACCATTTTGTGGCTTACGAGGGCGTAGCGTTCACGCAGGTCGCCACCGTGGTTCGGGATTTCCTGCACCGGCATCTAGCGGCCGAGTAGCGCACCGACCAAGCCCCGAGG
>DLYX01000224.1 GCA_003447545.1 Deltaproteobacteria bacterium
CAGCAGGCAGCAGCCGGTGAAGGTGAGATCGCAGGCGACTCTTCGGATGATCCGGATGACGATGCCGAGCAAGAAACGCCCAAGGTCAGGGCAATGGCGGCAGCCGCGGGGGTTGGCGGCACAGGTGAGGAGCCGTCGGTAATCGATCAAGCTTCGGAGAGCGGGCAAGCAGATGGAACGGATGGAGCGGATTCAGAAGATTCTCAGCCGAGCGGGGGTGGCCTCGCGCCGAGCGGCCGAGGACCTGATTCGTGAGGGACGTGTCCGGCTGAACGGGAAAGTTGTTGAGCACCTCGGCACCCGAGCGGATCCGATCTCGGACAAGCTTACGGTGGACGGACGCCCGGCAGTTTTGAATCGCCTGCGATACTACCTCTACCACAAGCCGGTTGGGGTGATCTCGAGCATGTCGGACCCCGAGGGGCGTCAGTCGATTGGTCAGGTGGTACGCGAGAGCCGCGAGCATCTCTTTCCGGTGGGGCGTCTCGACTACGACTCCAGCGGTTTGGTTTTGCTCACCAACGACGGCGAACTCGCACAGATGCTGACACATCCCAAATATGGGGTGGCAAAGGTCTATCGGGTGAAGGTTCGAGGGCATATGGAGGAGAAGACTATCGACCGTCTTGCCAGTGGCGTCCGGCTCGAAGATGGAATGACGTTGCCTGCTCAGGTCACCCTGGAGGCGCGGCTGGACAAAAAAACCAGATTCGTGATGACCTTGCACGAAGGGCGTCAACGACAGATCCGCCGCATGTGCGAAGCGGTCGGTCACCCGGTCGACAAACTCTCACGCGTGTCGATCGGCACCTTGAAGCTCGGGCGCTTGCCGCCTGGTCAAAAGCGCGAACTCCATCAGGAAGAAATTTTGGCCCTGTGGGAGTTCACGCGTCGTTCGCGACCCGAATCGGCGGCCCCAAAAGTCAAGGGAGGAAGGAAACCTGCTTCGTTGCAGCGAAAACCTCCTGCCAAGCCGCGTACTGGCGGTCGTAGGCGTCCCTGAGTTCCGGATCGGGAGGGATCACTGTCACCTGAACCATCTCGTGAACGGCCGCCTTGCGATCTCCATGCAGGCCCACCCCGACACTTGCCAGAATGGCCGCACCGAGTGCCGTGGCTTCCGGTTCTGCCGAGAGGTGCAGTGGAAGATGGAGAGAGCGGGCGATCTCGACCTGCAGACTCCGACTACGAGACATTCCACCCGAGAGGGTGCAGCGGTTCGGAGGTCCCGGAAGTTTTTCCTCGAGTTGCTCGAGATTCCCGCGGATCGCAAAGGCGATATTGCGCAGGAAAGATCGCAGGACTTGCCCCCGCCCAGGCCCTACGGGTCCGCGAAAGGCGCTTTGGCGAAAGCCGAAGCCTACCATCCGGTGAGGGTTGTATTGGTCGAGATCAAAGACCTGAGGGTGGCCGAAGGAGACGACTGCAGAATCCCGTTCGTCGTCGGCCGTGACTTCGGCCATCAGGTTCTCGGCAACCTCGTAACGGTCGGCTCCATGAATCCCGAGAAGGTCGAGAATCCAGTCCCAGGCGGATCCGGTTTCGCCGGCATTGCTCTCGAGGGTCCAGCGCTCGGGGAGCACGTGGCATCCAGCCCACACTTTACCGGTGAGGTCGACACATGGCGTATCGCTGATGGCCATCACGGGTGCAGTGGTGCCCAAAACAACTCCTGCCTCGAATGGATCGACGACGCCGGATCCGAGAAGGGCGCATTGCGTGTCCGCACCCCCCAGAAACACCGGAGTGCCCGATTTCAGAGACGTCGCTGCTGCGGCGGCGGTGTGTATGGAGCCGATCCGTGCACCATTGGCGCTGATCGGGGGCAGGACGGACGGCGAGATTCCGGCGGCCTCGAGTAGTTCCTGGCTCCATCTGCGCTCGGCGATGTCGAGGAGAAAGGACTCTCCGGCGTTGGAGAGTTCCGAGGTAATCTCTCCGGTCAATCGGTAGCCCAGCCAATCACTCAGACTGAGGACATGCGCTACCGGCTCGGCCGTAGGCTCCTTTTGGTAGGTGATCAGCCGCGCCGCACTCGAGAGAAAGGGCGGCCAATGGCCTGTGGTCGACACGATTGTTTCTCGGGTGACCGCGTCAAGAAGTTCAAGCGCTCCGGCAAACCCCCGCCCATCGAGGTTAGGCGCGCAATAGACTTCCTGTTTGCGACGGTCGAGAAAGACAGTTCCCAGCCTGAGTGAGGTGGACGTGACGGCGACGATTTCCTCGGGTGCGAGATTGGCCTGGTCGATGGCCTCGCGGGTACATCGGGCGAGTGTGTTCCACATGCTCTCCGGATCGAAAGCGAAGCCGGGCGTCAGTTCCTCGTGGGAGGATCGCACCGAGATGAAATCCCAGGGATGCCGGATGCTCGAAAGTCGCTGACCGGCATGGTCAAAGATGACGCATTTACCTCCGCCGGTGCCGAAATCGAGAACCGCCAAACATGCTCGTGTGCTTTTCATCACAACCACCGGACGCGAAACGCGCTTGCTCTGCGAGTAGGTCCGATCACGAAAGTTGCGTATGCTCCCGGGCATCCTGGAACATGCCGTGAAAAAATCCGATGCTCATCCCGAAGGGAAGCGCGTAGAAGATCAGGCGAAAGAGGATTACGGCGATAATGGTGGGTTCCAGAGGTTGCCCCAGCGCTACGAAAATTGTCGTCACAGCGCTTTCCATAATGCCGATGCCTGCGGGTGTGATGGATACGAGCGTCGAGAGGATGCCAATCGCAAACCCGACGGATATCAGGGCAAAAGGTACGTTGAGCCCGACCGCGTAGAAGCAGCCCCAGAGAACTGCCAGTGTCAAAAACCAGTCAGCTATAATAAACAGGATGGGCGTGATCATGGCGCGCCCATTCTTCTGCATGAAAGCCAGTCCGTCGTCGATATTCTTTGCCAGACGCAGCAGGCTGATTTTGGTGGGTGCGCGGTTCGGTCCGAGGAGGCGGGCCGTCACGACGTGGACGGCTCCAATCACCGACCGAATCGACTTGCGTCTCGTTGGCGCATGCAGAAAGAGTCCCACGAGCAGCAGGGTTATCGAGGTGAAGACAAGCAACGCGACAGCAGCCGAAGCGATAGCGGCGCTGCTGAGAGACTCGTGGGTCAGCAGGAAGATGAAAGCGAAGATCAGAAAAACCAGCAGTGTCAGGTTTGTGATCAATCCCTGAACGAAGGAGATCGTCACGGCGCGGCCGAGTGGAATTCCGTTTTTTCGGAAGAAGTACATGCGCACGGCGAAGCCCGACAGGCCCCCGGGGGAAACCATATAGTTGATTGTATTCGAGACGTAGGTGATTCGGTGCATCGCCGAGAAGCCGATCGGTGTCGACGCGGCCTTGGCGATGCCCTCATAGGACGCTGCCATGGTCGCATAGCTCAGGATTGTCGCGATCACGGGCACCAGAATTTTCACCCACGAGATGTCGCCGGCTGCCCGTAACAGCTCTCGACCATCGCTGGCGAAGAACGCGATCCCCGCCGCGGCAAGGATGGCGGTCGCGATGCCGACGGCGAGCTTGGCGGCTCCGCTGGACCGGTCTGGCGTGTCGGAAGCTTCTTTCGGCGTTTCATTCATTTCTTGGAGCCCTTGGAAGATGTATCTTTTCGCGCGCCAAGTATCCAAGCGGCGAGGCCTCCGACCGGGCCGCCCACCAATCCACCTGCAACAATTGCCCCAAACAACTCGCGGAAAGTGGCATCGGCGGCCCCGAGGACCGGAAAGACCAGGACGCT
>DLYX01000340.1 GCA_003447545.1 Deltaproteobacteria bacterium
AATCCGTGTCGGCGCGACCGGCGAGGTGCAGCGACATCAGAATGACTGCTGAATCATCCACGTCCGGGTAGAAATCGTTGGCGTACTCAAAGGCCCAACCCGCCGCGGGCAGATCGGGCCTTTTCACCGCCCAATCCCCCTCCCGTCGGATCTGTGCCTTTTCAAGCCAGCGCACCGCCGAAGTGACCGCCTCCGAGTCGGGACTTTCGCCCGCGTCAAGCAATCCCCGCACGATCAATGCGGTATCCCAGGTGGGCGAAACACAGGGCTGGAAAAGCAGATGTCCGTCTCGTTCCACGAGAAAATCATCGATGGCCTCAAGACCCGCGACGACCGCCGGGTGATTTGCGGCGCATCCCATGGCCCGCAGCGCGAGGACCGAGTTGATCATGGCCGGCTGAATCCCGGCCCAACCTCCGTTGCAATCCTGGCGCTCCAGAACCCAATGCAGGGCCCGCTCCAGCCCGGCTCGACGCCACGAGGTCGGCAGGCGGTCGAGCAAGCGGAAAACCTTGTCTGCCTGCACGAAAAAATTCTTCCACGAAATTGTCTCTTCCGCCGGTGGAAACGAAAAATCGTCAGCTACTTCGGAGCCAACCCATAATTCCGCGCAGCCTTGCTCGGCCGGGATCACGACACGGGGACGGTGTTGGCCGAGAATGAGCAAGGGCACCACCGTCGAACGCGCCCAGCTCGACATATTGTAAATCGAGAACCGAAACCGATCCGGCAAGAGCATGATCTCGGGCGGGAGAGCGGGCACACCCTCCCATGGGAATTGGCCGAAGAAAGCCAGAAAGAAGCGTGTGAAGACCTGAGCCTGCGCAAGCCCCCCTTGTCCGTGGATGAACTCGCACGCCCGCCGCAGAGGTTCATCCTCGGGGGAATACCCCAGAAGCTTCAGGGCAAAATAGGCCTCGATGCTGGCCGATAGGTGTCCGGGGCCACCGTGGAAAAGCGGCCAACCGCCGTCGGCCCCCTGCGTGGCAAGCAAATGAAGGCCGAGACGTTTTTCCTCGGCTGGCTTCTCTCTGCCGTGCAGGCGGTTGAAGAAGATATATTGCGCATCCATCGTCGCATTGGCTTCCATCGAAAAATGCCAATGCCCCTCGACGGCCTGCCGGCGCAGCAAGAATTCTCGAGACTTTTCCACCGCCTCGCGCGCCCGAGCGAGAAGCCCCGGCGAAATTTTTGCCTGTGAATGTCCTGCAACCGCAAACGCCATGATCCCCCCCGCCACGAACCGAGGCGCTGCCCCGACCGATCGGTCAGGAAGGCGAATTACAGCCCACGAGAAAGCATGTCAAATCCCCGACCGATCGGTCAGGATCATCTCGGGGCCGAGAGACGGAGCCGGCTCGAGACGAGGCTCGATCCAGAGCTATTCCTGGGGAATTTCCCAAGTAAAAACAGGGTTTTGCTGCCCCGGCTCGATCACGTGAAGAAGAACCTTGGGGGCATCCGCCGCGCCCAGGATATCGACCAACACAAAGCCCGTATGCGCGTGAGCAAAAATGGTCTCCGACAAATGGGTCACCGGGCTGACTTTGGCCTCGGACCCTGCGCCACTGACGACCTGAACTTCGGCGAGCTCCCCGCCGTCAAGAATCTGCAGCGCATGATCGTGGCCGGCCGCGTAAACCGTCGGTGGGTGTTGCCGCAAAGCGCTGGAAAGATTCCGTATCATCGTCTGATAATCGGGGTCCTGGATATCCTGCAGATACAAACCCAGCGAGATAACGGCATTCTCGACCAGATCGGCGGCCATCCCTCGGCTCATACCGCCGTGAGAACTGCCCGAAGCCATCGGATGATGCGCGGCCACGAGAACGATATCATCGGCGTGAGCCTCCAGAGCCTGATCCAGCGCGGCGACAACTTCCGCAGGCGTATTTCGGCCCGGGCAGTCCGAGCGCTTTTCTTCCGGAACCCACCACCATTGCGTATCCAGCAAGATAGCGACCACCGCGCCGGCGCCTGCGGAGCCGCTCCCCGGAGCCAACTCGACCACGGCAGGGCCGGGACAACCGCCGCGCGGTCGAAACATTGCGCCAGCCTCCTCGATAAACTCCTCCTGATTATAGAGCACTGAAGCACGCGTCGGGTTCAAGCCACCCCAGTCGTGGTTCCCCGGCACGAATACTTTTTGCGCCGCGGTGGCCTCAAGTTGCTGGCGGAGAATGCCCTCGCCCCGCTCACGGTCATCATCTTCCAATCCGCTGAAATAAAGGTTGTCTCCGAGAAAAAAGACCGTCGTCCGGTCCGCGACCGCATCACCCCAAACTCGCAGGGCCTCATGGGAGGGCTCGACTTCGGCAGGGTCTCCCGTATCGCCGATCAAAATCATTCGGTAACGCAATCCCTCCGGCTTCAGAACGGCGGGATCGTCGAGCAGCGAGGCCCGGATAAAGGGCGCGCCGCTTGCCGGAAAGTTCGGGCCCGGGAGTCGCTGCTTGGCCCCGCAGGCCCCCACAAGCAAGAGAATTGAGAGCCAGAGAAACGCGCGTATATTCGTTCGGATCATATCCGAGTCGTACTATGCACGCTTCGTCACACCAAACCGTGTCAGCCCGCGAACCCTCTCGTATAAGGCAATTTGGCAGCCGTCGATCGCACCTCGGGCAGGGCCGACAGCAAGGCACCGGTAGCGTCCCAATTCCCGCTGAGGAATTGTTCGCGCGCAGAAGCCGGCATCGTTCCGGAATACACGGTTTCTCCGTGCCGGACCTCATTTTTCTCAACGTCGACAGCCAACGATTGAGCAGGCTCCTGCTCGACAGCGGCCATCAGCTTTTCGATATCGGCTGCGTCCAGAGTCAGACAGGGGATCCCGAGTGCGACACAATTCCCGAAGAAAATATCGGCAAAGGATTCGCCGACGATCGCATGAACGCCCCAGCGATGCATTGCCTGAGGCGCATGCTCTCGGGATGAACCGCAGCCGAAATTCTTGTTCACCACCGCCACCTGCGGGCCTTTGGCACGATGCTTCGGATCATTCATCGGATGTTCGACCTCGTTGCCGTCCGCATCGAAACGAACATCGTAGAAAGCGAGTTCCCCCATTCCATCAAACGTAATCGCCGTCATGAAGCGTGCCGGGATGATCCTGTCGGTATCTATATCGTTGCCGCGCAGGGGCACCGGGTGTCCTGTGACGCCAGTGACCGGACGCAATCCGGATTTCTCTGTTTCCGTCATTGAACTCATCCCTCCGAAAGGACCTGCCGGACGTCGGCTACTCGACCGGAAATCGCCGCTGCTGCGACCATCGCCGGGCTCATCAAAAGAGTCCGACCGGTCGCACTGCCCTGGCGACCCTTGAAATTACGATTGCTCGAGGAAGCGCAGACCTGATCGCCCTGCAGTTTATCCGGATTCATTGCCAGACACATCGAACATCCGGCGAGGCGCCATTCAAACCCCGCGGCTTTGAAGATCTCGTGCAGCCCTTCGGATTCCGCCTGACGAGCCACCTCTTGCGAGCCCGGCACCACCAGAGCCTTGACGCCCGGCGCAACCTTGCCGGTCCGAGCGATCGCCGCTGCTGCCCGGAGATCTTCGATGCGACCATTCGTACAGGATCCGATGAAGGCAACATCGATCGGCGTGCCATGGATGGCATCGCCCGAAGTCCAGTGCATGTAGTCGTAGGCGTCGACCACCACAGCCTTTTCATCTTCGGAGAAATCGTTGGCTTCGGGAATATGCTCGCCTACCCCGATCGCCTGTCCGGGGTTGATTCCCCAGGTTACGGTCGGAGAAATTTCGGCGGCATCGATCGAAACCACATCATCATAGGCGGCATCTGCATCCGAGGCGATCTCGCGCCACCACGCTACGGCCTTTTCAAAATCCTCGCCCGACGGGACGAAGCGACGCCCCTTGAGGTAGGCAAAAGTCTTTTCATCCGGATTGACGTAACCACAACGCGCGCCACCCTCGATCGACATATTGCAGACGGTCATCCGCCCTTCCATGCTCATGGCGTCAAAGACATCGCCCGCGTATTCGTAGGCGTAGCCCACTCCATGCTTCACGCCCAGCTTCCGGATGATGTGCAAGGCCACGTCCTTGGGATAAACACCCTGGCGCAATTCACCCTGCACTTCGATGCGGCGGGTCTTGGGGCGTTCCATCGCGAGACATTGCGTCGCCAGAATATCCCGGACCTGGCTGGTACCGATCCCGAAGGCCACGGCGCCGAAGGCCCCGTGCGTGCTCGTGTGGCTATCCCCACACGCGATTGTCATGCCCGGCTGGGTCAGACCCATTTCCGGGCCAATCACGTGAACCACGCCCTGCGCCCCGGAATCGGGACCGAAAAACTCGATGCCGTATTCTTTTGTATTGTTCTCCAGAGCAGCCATCATGGTTTCGGCCTGTCCGTGGCGAAGCGGCCTGGTCTGATCATCTGTCGGAATAATATGATCGACTGTTGCAAACGTGCGCTCCGGGAAGGCGACCGGCAAACCCGCTTCACGGATCATCGCGAAGGCTTGGGGACTGGTGACTTCATGGATCAAATGGAGTCCGACGAATAATTGCGTCTGTCCGGATTCCATTTCGCGGACGGTATGCAGATCCCATACTTTATCGAGAAGACTTCTACCCATGCCCTATCGATAGCCATCCACCGCGAAGGGCGCAAAAAAGAGCCTTCGAGGCCAGAATCCGCTAGGATTCACCGGAGAAATGATCTCGATGGAAGATGATATCGTGGCCGTAGGGGGCTCGCTCGACGAAACGAGCCTGCTGCAGGCCTATCGGCAGGGAATCTTCCCCTGGCCCGCCGAGGGGCTGCCCCTGCTCTGGTACTGTCCCTTGGATCGAGCCATCCTGCGTTTCAAGAATCTGCATATTGGACGGAATCTGACGCGGGCCCGGAGAAAATCGAGCCTGCGCTTCACCATCGACCATGATTTCGAAAGCGTCATCAAGCAGTGCGCGGCCATCCCGCGGCCGGAGCAGGACGCCACCTGGATCAATCCCGAGATGATCGACGCCTACCGGAGGCTGCACCATCTCGGAATGGCCCATAGCGTCGAGGCCTGGCAGGGCCAGGATCTGGTCGGCGGCCTCTACGGGGTCGATTGCGGTGGCTCATTCTCGGGCGAAAGCATGTTTCATCTGGAACCAGATGCATCGCGCCTCGCCCTTTTGTATCTGGTGGATCATCTCAAGGAACGGGGCTGCACGTGGATCGACTGTCAGGTGATGACACCTCATTTCGAGCGAATGGGTGCCGAGGAAATCCCGCGGGATTCCTTTTTACAGGAGCTCGCGACCGCTCTGGCGGCCGACCGCAAGCTCTTTCCCTAGCACGAGAGCGAACGCAACTTTCGCTTTCGCCCTTTGTCCGGCAGCACCACGCGTAACGATACAAACTCGTTGTCGAGGCGAATCAAGTCCACTCTCTCGGCATGATGATTCGCTATGCCACCTTGGCCGCCCTGGAAAACGATCCGCGCAGTATTGCCGAGATCTACCGAGCGGTAGCTCCGCTGATTGCGCTTTTCCGCCCGCTGGCAGCAGGCCAGATCCGCAACACTCTCTGCCGGCTGAAAGTCGAAGGCCTGGCGATGGAGTTGCTCCAAAGCAATGAGCACCGGCCGGGTCTGATCATAACGCCGGCGGGTCGGCGCGCGCTCGACAAATGGCTCCGACTGCCTCCAGCGCGTGCCCGGGCGCTGGATGTTCGCCGGGCACGAGTGCTCTGCGCTACCGAACAGCCGACAGCCCATACCCTTGGAATTATTTGCCGGAACGACGTCGCGCACCTCCGACACCGGAAACGCCTTCTGCTATCGCGGCGACCAGAAAAACCCCAACACACAGCGCCCATCTGGCTCTGGCAGATGGCCATCGCGGAGATCGAGATTGAACGCGACTGGCTGGAGGAGGTCGCCCCGGTTCCATGAATTCCCGCGCCCACGACTCCGTGAAAAGCCCCGAAAACGCGTCGAGATCGTGTGAATTCACGGTTCTCTTTCCCGCGACGTTCTGATTAAAAGGCCTTCCCATGGAACCACCGGAAATCAACAGGCCCCAACGGGATCGTGGCTGGTGGACGAGGCGTTGGACGCAAGCTCGCATGCGCGCCTATCTCCGCCATGCATTGTCCGCCGCCCAGAGGCAGACCACGGGGCGAGTTGATCTCGATTTCCAGACCGATATCGACCCACAACAAGAAGCGGCCGCCTCCTGGCTGCGCGAGCACGAGGCAACTCTGGTCGATCCGGAGCAACGACCGATACCCGAAACCGTCCCCGATCTCGCCATTCTGATTCTGGTCGTCGGCACCCGCGGCGACGTCCAGCCCTTTATTCCGATCGCCAAAGAATTAATGGCATGCGGCCACCGCGTTCGACTCGCCACGCACGAAGAGTTTCGGGAGCTTGTCGAAGCCTCCGGCATCGAGTTTTTCCCGCTGGCCGCAGACCCGCGAGAGTTGATTGCCTATATGGTGCGCACGGGCGGCAGCGTTTTGCCGACCAACGTCGAACAATTTCGCGAGGATGTTCCGCGGAAGCGCGAGATGATCACCGAGATTCTCGAATCGACGTGGCAAGCCGCGATTGCCACGGACCCCACCCACCCCGATCGCGCGCCCTTTGTGGCCGATGCCATCATCGCCAACCCGCCGTGCTTTGGCCACATTCACGTTGCGGAAGCCTTGCACGCTCCCCTGCAAATCATCTTCACCATGCCCTGGACGCCCACCACCGCCTTCAGTCATCCACTCGCGAACATGGGACAAGGCGCTCATGGCCCTGTGGAAAATTGGCTTTCGTTTCTCACCATCGACTTTCTCACCTGGGCGGGATCCGCAGATCTGATCAATCGCTTTCGCGAGAACACCCTCGGAATCGAGCCGATTCTTCTGGGGGAAGGAGGCGCCAGCCTCCTTCAGGACAACGAGGTCCCGACCACCTATCTTTGGAGCCCTGCCTTCGTCGGGAAACCGGCCGACTGGGGCGATGCTGTCGACATTGCCGGATTCTGCTTTCTGGAGCAGGCCGCCAGTTTCGATCCACCCAGCGAACTGACCGACTTCCTCGAAGAGGGACCCCCGCCTTTTTATATCGGATTCGGGTCCTGCGTGATCGAGAACCCGGCCGAAGCAACCGCTATCCTCCGAGAAGCGATTCACCTCGCGGGAATTCGAGCCATTCTTTCGCAAGGATGGGCCGGCCTCGGAGAAGGCCTTGTCGAAAAAGATGTGCTCGTCGTCGGCGATCTCCCGCACGACTGGCTGTTCCCGCACCTCGCCGGGATCTGTCACCATGGCGGCGCAGGCACAGTAGCCGCGGGCCTTCGCGCAGGCCTTCCGACCGTTGTGATTCCCTTCTTTGGCGATCAGTATTTTTGGGGCTCCTGCGTCGCGCGCGCAGGTGCCGGGCCTGAGCCAATCCCCTTCACCGACCTCCGACCGGAAAAACTCGCCGACGCTTTTCGCTTCTGCCAATCGGACGAAGCTCATCAACGAGCCGAGGAAATTTCGGTCGGCATCCAACAGGAGAACGGGGTTCAGGCAGCTGTAGATGCTTTCCACCGCCACCTGCCGCTCGAGCCCATGGCTTGCCAGCTGGATGCTGGACATTTGGCACGACGCTACTGCGAAGATTGTCGGATCGCCTTATGCCTCAGCTGTGACGCCCTGGTTCATGAATCGGAGGAGCGGCAAGGGCACGATCGAACACCATGGCGATGGGTCGACTGGGGGATTCGTCCCCCGCAAAACCTCGCGGAGGGACTTGAGCAAGGCCTGGGCCATGCGGCTGGCGAGCTATTCCGAGCTGCGCGAGACGCAGTGCGCAGCCCGATCGATGGGGCACATGAAGGCGGTGCACTTGGACTCGCCCGCGGGCTCGGCGAAGGCCTCGTCGGGCTGGTGCGCGGCCCGGTCCGCGGAGGAGTCGCGATTGCCCGGAAAGTAGCCTCCGCCGTGGAACCACAGTCAGCAACAGCGGCGAATGCCTTCCATGTGCTGCATCGATCGGCCGCCGATCACCCGCAATTCGATGCGGCCGAGAAGGCACGTCTGCTCCGGGTCTATGAAAAGCTCGAGCGCGACTAGAACAAGCCGCCTTGCGTGCCCGAAGCAGAACCCCGCAAAGAACCTGCCGGTTCCAGACAAAGAACATCGTCATTGCGCGTCTGGTTGACCCGATCACTCACCGCCGTGATCTCGAAGTAGTCATCGCTGACGGGTTCGCATCGCTGGGCAAGCTTCTCGACGGAACTCTCCGGATCGAGCCATTCTTCCCAGATTTCCGGCTCCAATACGACAGGCATTCGGGCGTGGATCTCCTGCAGCGCATCATTGGCCCGAGTCGTGAGTATGGCACCCGACATCATAACCTCACCTGCAGGCGA
>DLYX01000226.1 GCA_003447545.1 Deltaproteobacteria bacterium
GGTGGCATAGGTCGAGAATTTGTAGCCGCGCTGATACTCGAACTTCTCCACGGCGCGCATCAGTCCGATATTGCCTTCCTGAATCAGGTCGAGGAAGCCGAGTCCGCGGTTTGTGTAGCGTTTGGCGATCGATACGACGAGGCGTAAATTGGCCTCGATCAGCGCGCGCTTACCTTCCTGCGCGTGCCATTCTCCGCGTTGAATCCTGTCGGCTGCGGTGATGAGTTCTTCGGCCGTCATTCCGACTTCGCGTTCAACCTGAGCGGCGTCCTTGCGAACTTCTCGCAGATTGATCACATGGCTCATGATCCGATCGGCGCTCATCCGGAGGGTTCGAGCGACTGCCGTCGCGCTGGCCTTGTCTCCGGGCTTCACCTTCTTGAGAATCGTGAGCACGTCAGCTTCGTTTTTACCGCTTCGCTGACGCACCTTGCGCACGATCCGGGCAGGAGCTTTCGCCAATTCTGCTGCTTCGGCGATCTTCGATGCGATATCGTTGATATGCTTGGGGCTCAGGTTCATGGCCCGTAGTGTGGCGATTGTCTTGTCGGCGAATGTGGCGAGCTTTTTTCCGTGTTTGGTGGTTTCGGCGGCTGTTTTGCGTCCCTTGCCGGCCTCTTCCAGTTTGACGCTCTCGACCGCGAGTCGGTTCAGGGAGGGAAGGTGCTTGACGAAGGCAGCAACTTTCTTTTCGTAGCGGTCGTCGGGCGTCTCGTCGTCGGACCGGTCTTCCTGAGGCGCTTCGTCATCGCCGAAGACTTCCCGAGGCGTCAACTCCTCGCTTTTGAGCTTTTCACAGACGGTGATCGCATACTGCAGGGCGAGAGGCGTCGAGAAGACCGCGACCTCAACTTCGTTCTCGCCGGATTCGATCTGCTTGGCGATGGTGACTTCTTCTTCTCGAGACAGCAGCGGTACGCCGCCCATCTCCTGCAGATACATCCGCACAGGATCGGAAGTGTCGGAGGCATTCGTCGTCGATGCCGGGGTGCGCGTGCGGGCCCGGGTGCCCGTGCTCGGTTCTGCGGGGGTTGCTTCCTCGGCCTCGGGTTCAGGCGAATCGAATTCCGGACCCTCGGTGTCGGCCTGCTCGACAACCTCGATGTCCAGCTGTCCCAGCATGGTCATCACATCTTCGATGGCTTCCGGTGTGCCGGCCTGCTTTGCGAAACTCTTGCTGACTTCCTCGGTCGTCAGAAAGCCACGCTCCTTGCCGAGTTCGATCAGCTTTTCCAGCCTGGCCTCAGCTTTGGCCTGAGCAGCTGTTTGCGCCTTGGTGGCGGTCTTGCCAGAAGCAGCGACCTTTTGGGTGCCTGCCTTTTTCGCCCGAGTCGAAGTTTTTCCTCCGGGAGCACTCTTGAGGACGATCGGCTTGGTTGCCGTCTTTGGCGATGCCGGTTTTTTTGCAGCCGTTTTCTTCTTGGCTGCCGTCTTGGTCGCCTTCTTGGCCGTGGCCGCCGTCTTCTTTGGCGCAGTTTTGGCGGCTCGTTTCTTGGCCGCGGCCACCTTTGGAGAGGTGGTTTTTCGGGCTCCAGCTTTCTTGGCGACAGCGCTCGGGGTCTTTTTCACGGCTATACCTTTCGCAGCGAACCGGGCTGGTTCCTCGTATGAAACGGGTTGCTCAAGACATGATGGGTAGTTTCGCACTGGAGGGGAGTCAAGGGAGGGCCCGGATCTCGAATTTTCGCGAGATTCCGGGTGTGGGTCGAGAAGAGGCTTGTCATGGGGCTTGCGTCGATTCTGTCGCGGGGCCGTTTTCCGGACCTACGGTGATGACGATCAGGCCTTCGGGGCGCAGATACTTCCGGGCGACCGCTCGAACTTCGTCGACCGTGACCTCGCGAACCCGACCCGCGTACTTGGCGATATAGTCAGTGCCAAGGTCGAAATACTCGATTTGGGCAAGCAGGCCGGAGAGCTTTCCCGTGGAGTCGAGACGCAGAGGGAAGCTGCCTGTCAGGTAGTCCTTGGCCGCCTGTAGTTCTTCCTGTGTCGCACCGTCCTGGTGCATATTGGTGATTTCTTCCCGTACAATGCGGATGGCTTTCTCGGCATTTTCAGCTTTTGTCTGCAGCCCGATCCGGAAAGATCCCGGAAGTCGGGTGGACGAAAGCCGGCTGTAGATCGAGTAGACCAGACCCTCCCGGGTGCGGACGCGCTCGACCAGCCGCGAGGAGAAGCCGCCCCCTCCGAAAATATGGTTCATCAGAAGTAGCGGGAAATAATCCGGGTTGTCGCGCGCAATGCCCAGTTGGCCAATGATGATGCTCGCTTGGGTTGTCTGCTGGAAAACAGCGATTTCGCGGGAGTTCGGTGGGGTTGCCCCGGTGGCGTTCTCGGCGGCGGCGACGCCTTGCCAGTCTCCGAAAAAAGTCTTCATCTGCGCAAGAGCTTCGACTTCAGGCACATCTCCCACAATCGCGCAGATCGTTTGGTTGGGTCTCAGATTTCGTGCGTGAAAGTCGACGATGTCCTGACGGGAAATTGCGCGGACGGATTCAGGGGTTCCGATGATGGGGTGGCCATAGGGTGAGTCACCGAACAGGGCGGCACGGAAGGTCCGTGAGGCGATCGCGGCGGGGTTTTCATCGGAGGCCGTGATCGAACCCAGGGTTTCGCGCCGGATACGCTCGATCTCCGCTTCGGGAAAGGTGGGCGATCGGAGGCTGGCGGCCAGCAGTTCAAGCCCGGTTTGGAAGTCGCGGGACAGCAGAGATGCGCCTGCGTGAATCCAATCCTGTCCGGCGCCCATGCTCAGAGAGCCTCCGAGGGAGTCAATTTTTCGCGCAATCTCGGGCCCGGTCGCCTGGGAAGTACCCTCGTCAAGAAGGTCGGCGGTAAAGCTGGCCAACCCCGGCTTCAGCCGGGGGTCCACTCGAGCACCACCATCAACCAGACAGTCGATGGTCACAATAGGTACTGTTGTTTGCTCAAGGATGATCAGACGAAGCCCGTTGTCGAACGTGTGGCGAGAGGCCTCGAGGGCATGGCTGTTGTCGACGGCACCCAACAAGAACAGGGGAAGCAGGAAGTGAAGGCGGCGCATCATGATTCATCTCCTGAGACCGGCGAAGGATCCTCGGGGTGCAGGATGCCCGTCGTGCGCTTTTGGGGATCGAGCCATCGTTGTGCGGCTTTTTGCACATCGGCAGGCGTGACCGCTTCGATCGCGGCCAGATAATCATCAACGCGCTGCCAGTCGCCGGCCATCGCATAATGCCCGAGGAGCATGGCCCGTGAGAAAACAGAGTCTTGCGAGAATACAAAACTGGATTCGATTTGTCGCCGAGCCCGACGCATTTCCTCTTCGGTTGGCGGAGCGTTGCGTACCTTCTCGACTTCGGCGATCAAGGCGGCCTCGACGGCCACAGCGGAAGTTTCTGGCTGAGCCTGCGCGGACAGAGTGAAGGTGCGATCGTCGACGGAGGTGGGCCGATAGGATGCGCCGGCATAAAGAGCCACCTGTTGTTCACGGACGAGCGACTCGCGCATGCGGGAACTTTTTCCGGCAGAGAGGATCACGCTCAACATCTCGAGTGCTGCATAATCAGGATTGCTCAAGTTCGGTGCCGGATAACTCAAGATGATGAATGGCAGCTTGGCGGGTCGAGTCACCTCGATGCGCCGAGGGCCCCGTGGTGGCTCTTCACGGATGATCATGGGGGGTGCGGCCGGGCCGGCGGGGATGGTGCCGAAGAAATGCTCGATCCGGGCAGCGAGCTCCTCCGGCTCGAAATCACCGACGGCCACAATCACGGCATTGCCCGGCTGGTAGAATTGATCGTAGTGGCTTTGTAGATCAGCGAGCGTCCAGTTCTCGATATCCTCGCTCCAGCCGATCACGGGCTGTCGGTACGGATGAATGGCAAAGGCGGTGGCGGTGAGACTTTCGCGCAAATAAGAGATCGGATCGTCGTCGACACGCATGCGACGCTCTTCGGCGACGACCTGCCGCTCGGGCTCAAATTCATCGGCGCGGAGGGCGAGACCGCGCATCCGGTCAGCTTCCAATTCGAGAAGAATATCCAGCCGGTCCGAAGCGAGTTTGGCGAAGTAGGTTGTTGCATCCGCCGAGGTGAAGGCATTTTCGTTACCGCCCTGCCGCGCAATGATCCTCGAATACTCCTCGGCGGCATGGCGCTCGGTGCCCTTGAACATCATATGTTCGAGCATATGGGACAGACCGGTTTTCCCCGGGACCTCATTGCGGGAGCCGACGCGGTACCAGACCTGAATTACGGCAACCGGTGCTTTATGGTCCGGTAGAAGAAGCATCTCGAGCCCGTTCGGGAGAGTCTTGGCGAAGACCTGTTCGCGATAATCGGTGGCGGCTGACGCGCTCATCACTTGGACGAGGGCGGTGAAAACGCAGGCCAGAACAAGGGAGCGGTTTTGAAGATTCATTCTTTTTTGTCTCGCAGGCGCAGGCCTTCGTTGATCTCCAGAGTGATCTCTCTGGCGACTTCTGCGGGGATTTTTGCGTCGCGGATGGGTCGACCCACCACGAGGAAATCAGCTCCGGATGCAATGGCCTCGGTGGGGGTCCGAACGCGTTTTTGATCCCCCCAGTCGGCTGCGAGCGGTCGCACGCCGGGCGTTACCAAGCTGGGTCGGGTTCCGCATTCCGCGCGGATTCGTTCGACCTCCATCGGGGAGGCGACCAGTCCATCAATCCCGCTATCGCAGGCGAGCCGGGCAAGTCGCACGACCTGATCTTCGATCGAGTCCGTGATGCCCAGAGAGGCGAGGTCTTCGGGAGACGAGCTGGTGAGTACGGTGACGCCGAGCAGTATGGGGCGACGGTGGCCTTCGGTCTCGCACGCGGCGTCGACAGCCTCGCGCGCGGCG
>DLYX01000292.1 GCA_003447545.1 Deltaproteobacteria bacterium
TTTTCACCGAACTCTCCAGCGTACCTGCATGCCCGAAAGGCATCCCGGTGCGAGAACTCCCGGATAATTGTCGGGATACGGCACCCACACCCGCAGAACTTTTCGACCGGCTCGATGATTGGAACCTCGATTCTCTGGTCATTCCGCACGGGACCAGTTGGGGTTTCTACACACCGTTGGGCTCCTCCTGGGACAAGCAGCTGACCAACACCCAGCATAGCCCGCGCTGGCAACGCCTGATCGAGGTCTACTCCGGACACGGCAACTCCGAGGAATATCGTGATTGGGAAGAAGTTCTTCTGGGTGCCAACAATGAAAAGGCCTGCCCGCCGCCACAAAGCGACCTCTACAAACCTTCCTGCTGGCGTGCCGGAGAAATTGTTGCCGCGCGCTGCGTTGCCGAGGGCAACTCCGCTCAGGATTGCGCGGACAAGGCGGCACTCGCGCGCCGCCGTTATATCGACGCCTCCTTCAATGGGGGATATTCGACGGTACCGAGCACGACGATCGCCGACTGGCAGGATGCCGGTCAGTGCAAGGATTGCTTCATCCCGGCCTTCAACTATCGGCCGAAAAGCTCCGCGCAGTACATTATGGCGCTCAACCGGCCCGAAAACGACGCCGGTCGGGACCGCTTCCGCTTCGGTTTCCTTGCCGCCAGCGACAACCACTCGGCCCGCCCGGGAACCGGCTACAAGCCCATTTCCCGTCAGGAGTTCACCGAAGCTCGCTTCGGTAATTTCCTCGATACTCAACTCGGATCGAGGGATACCCGCGACCCGATCGGCGAGTCTGTGGCGATCGAAATGGATGCGATCGATGTCCCTTTTGCGAATTTCGAGACCGAGAGGCAGGCTTCCTTTTTCCTCAACGGCGGACTCACGGCGGTGCACGCAAGCGGCCGGGACCGGGGCGCGATCTGGGACGCGATGCAGCGCCGCGAAGTCTATGGAACCAGCGGGCCCCGCATTCTCCTCTGGTTCGACCTCACCAATGGACCTGAGGGAAAAACCCTGCCCATGGGCGCCGAGACCAAACTCAGCGAAAACCCGGCATTCGAGGTTCGCGCGGTCGGTTCCTTCCGCCAGAAGCCCGGATGCCCTCCGGATGCCCTCGGATCCATGGCTGGAGACCGACTCGAGCGCCTTTGTCAGGGAGAGTGCTACTTTCCCTCCGACGAGCGCAACGTGATTACGCACATCGATATTGTGCGGATTCGCCCGCAGAGGTTCGCCGGTGAGAACGTCGCCCCCCTGATCGAAGACCCCTGGAAACAGCTGCCCTGCCCAAACGACAGCTCTGGCTGCAAGGTCACCTTCAGCGATCCGGAGTTTCTCGGCTCAGGCCGCGATGTCCTCTACTACGCGCGCGCAATCGAGGAACCGACCCCGACCGTGGGCGCGAACCCCCTGCATTGCCAGAAGGAAGATGGCGTGACCTGCGCCAGTGTAAGCCCCTGTTTCGGGCGGCCCTGGGACGATAATTGTCTGGCGGATGCTGCCCACCGCGCCTGGTCCTCACCGATTTTCATCGATCAGCCCTAGCCCCAAACCTCGTGACCGCATCGCGAATATCAGCTTGCGACCCTAAACTCATTTACTTTTTTATTATTCCTGTGCATAATAATAATTAAAGAGGAAAGCTTCTTGCCCAAAATCATCGACACAGCCAGCCGCCGAGCCGATTTCGCAGCGGCCGCCGCGCGCACATTGGGGCGCCATGGGCTCGCCCGGATGACGCTGCGCGAGGTGGCTCGTGAGGCTGGCTACTCCGCGGGTCTGATTCGGCATTATTTCGAGAACCAGAGCGATCTCCTCGTCGAGGCCTGCCGCTGGGTGCACCGACGGCAGGCGGGACGCTTTCTGGTCGCCGTCGGGACAGGTGGCGGTATCAGCACCCTCGAGCGTGCCCTCGGCGCCCTTTTACCTCTCGATGAAGAGAGGGCTCTGGATTGGCAGATCCGGTTGGCTCTTCCCCGCCAGGGCGAGACCGCCGATGACCTAATCGCCATCGAGGAGAGCTCGCAGAGTGCTCTGATCGCCCAGATCGAGAAGCTCCTCGCCCGCGCCCGCAAACTCGGCGAATTGCGGTCGAGCCTGATCCCGAGGGATCAGGCGATCGTTCTCGCCGGGCTGGTGACCGGGCTCGCGACCAGTCATCATTTCGCACCGGACCTGTTCCCGCAAAATTCGCTGCGAGCCGCCCTCCGTCAATATTTGGGCCAAATTGCCATCGGACCCGATACGACCGATCCTTCCGAGCAAGATCACTGAAAGGCCGGGAACCATGCAGATGCACTTCAGCTTCCACTTCTATGGCAAAATGCTTCGACTCGCCTGGCAGGAGACCGATCGGGCCCGAACGCTGGCTCGCCTCGCCGTCTTTCTCGTCATTCCGATCGCAGCCATCGTCCATGCAACCTGCTACCTGCTCGACAACTTGAGCCCGAAGCTCCGCCGGACCGAGGTTCGGAAGCCGATCTTCATCATTGGCCACGCCCGCAGCGGCACCACCCTCCTGCATCGACTGATGTTGGCCGACGAGGGGCGCTATGCGTTTTTCCGAGCGTGGGAAATGGCCTTTCCCTCGCTGCTGGAAAAAAAGTGCATCCGCGCTCTGGGCCGGTTCGACCGGGCTATGCTGGGCTCCTTTCTCGAGAAGAAACTGCGCGCCACCGAAGACAGCAAGCTCGCAAAAACTCGCGACGTTCACGATACAGGCCTCTTCGCGCCGGAAGAGGATGACTTCTGCCAGACCTTCTCCTGCACCTCGGGGTTCTGGATCGTGCTCTTCCCCTATATGGACAAGCTCGACTTTTATTATTGGGACCGCTGGCCCACCCACCGAAGGCGGCGCGCGATGCGTGGCTATCATAACTCCCTGAAACGCCAGATGGCCCTCGGAAGCGAGAAGCAAATTCTTCTCAGCAAAAACCCGACGTTC
>DLYX01000083.1:0-3887 GCA_003447545.1 Deltaproteobacteria bacterium
CCCGTGGCAGAGCCGCTGGGCGGCAGCCCATACAGCCGCCCATATTGTGACTCTCACCCTGGTAGCGAACATTCGGAACAGATCGATTATAAGGGACCGGAGCATCCGGATTGACGACCCACCCCATGTCGCAGGTTACTGGATGAGCGATTATTCCGACTTCGACCTGGACGACAAGGCCAGCCGGGGGCCTCCAGCTTGCCTTTCCGCGGCCCTGCGAGATATAGACCCTCTATCTGCAGTCGAAAACTCCACCCGGAATCGTCCCAGAACCCCTAGCGTGCCCTACCTAAGTCAAAAGCATCTCTCGACAAATGTCGGAACTCCGCCGGGAACGTTGGTCGACCAGAAGGTTTTCGCCCAATGAGCCATAGGCCTGGCTCTGGCGGAGAGCCTCTCCGTCTTATTTCCCTCCCGGGGTGGCTCTGGCTCGCCGTCCTGACCCTCTCGATCCTGTCCGGAGTTGCGTATGGCTTCCTGGGGGTCGTGACCCGAGTCGCGGATGGAACCGGTGTAAGCCGTTACCAGATGGAAATTCTCGCAGTCGATGCACCCCAAGCCGGAATCGTTCGCGAAATCCTGGTCGAACGAGGGGCGGAAATTGTTGAGGGAACTCCAATCCTTCGCTTGTCTTCCGATGTTCTGGAATCGGAAATCGATGCTTCCAAGGAGCTCCGCGACCTTCTTCGTCAAGAGTATCAGCGGTTGCAAAGTCGTGAAAGCAAGATGATGGCGGATGCAGGCGCGCGACGGGATGCTGCTGTGCTTCAAGCGGAGGAAGCTCGCGAGAACGCAACCGAACTCCTCAAGGTACGCCGCGAGGTGCTTGCTTCCCAGCAACAGCTTCTGACGAAAGGGCTCATTTCACGCGAGACAATGCTCCAGGCGCGCACCACGGTCGCCGCCCTTGAATCTCGAATCGTCAGGGCGAGCACCGCAGCTGCCAATGCTCAGCTTGATGTCGCACAGCTCGAGAGAGATGTGGCCGCAAGCCAGGCCGCGCGTCGCGAGGCTCAGCAAAATGCCGAGGCCAAAATCTCCACTCTGGAACGAAGACTGGCCGAGGGCTTCACGATGCGGAGCCTTTTGGACGGGAAGGTTGAAAACATCTTCACCCAGATAGGTGCGGTGGTCGAACGAGGTGATATGTTGGCACGGCTTACCCCAACCAAAAGCAAGGACAATGCACTTCGGGTAGCTGCGGTGATTCCCCAAGCGAAGGGTAAGGAACTGTCGATCGGGGATGAAGTGCAACTGGTTCCGACCTTCGTGGACAAGAGCCGGTATGGTTTCATGAAGGGGAAACTGATCTGGATCACCACGTATGCAGCGCCGGAAGAGGAACTCGAACTGCGGATGACCAACCGACAGGAATTCCTGAGTCTGGAATCGGATTTCGGACCACTCCTGCTTGCAGAGATCGAGTTGCAGACAGACACTGGTACGCCAAGCGGTTTCGCGTGGAGCACCGAACACGGGTGGCCGGGTCCGATCGGGCCAGGCGTGGAGTTCGACGTGCAGGTGATCTTCGGTACGGATCGCCCCGTTGAATTGCTCTTTCCCTGGATCAAGTCCCTCATGGGTCAATAGGCACCGAGATGAAGCGCGCTAAAACGCCGGCCATTTCGCTAGTGCAACCCACCGAATCCCGCGAAATTTCACTGGCCATCGTTCTGGCGTTTTGGGGTCGATGGATCCCGATTTCGGCAATCCGCAAACAGCTCTCACGCACAGGGAGCGCGGACCCTGTCGAGGATCTCATCGCGCACGCCTCCCATTGGAATCTGGAGGCCTCTCGCATCACCGTTTCCCGTGCAAGGCTCGAGCAAGAGACAAGCCCTCTGATCCTCTCACCCCAACCTGGCCAATTCGTTGTTCTCGAGGGTCGTGACACAAAAGGCTGGTGGGTGAACGATCCCCGGTATGGCACCCGGTGCCTTTCGGACGACGACCTTGAAGATCTCATCGGCGTACCGGGCGTGGCATTGAAGCGGAATGATCATTTCTCGCCGGGAGGCACTCGTCCCAGCCTGCCGCGAAGCCTCAACCGCTTGCTGCAGGGAACACGTGGAGCCTTTGCAGGTTGCAGCCTTGCCGCTACCGGTCTGGTTCTCGCGAATTTCGCAAATGCAGGCCTGCTTACATATTTCATGGACGATATCCTGCCGAATCGAATTCCGGACCGGTTTCCACCCTTCCTTCTTGCCGTGGCCTTGGTGGGGGTTCTGCGAGCAGCCTTTACGGCGATTCAGGGTCAATTCGCGCTCCGGATCGGGAAGGCTCTCACGCTTCGCCTCGAACTCAATGTCGTAGAGCATGTTACCCACTTGCCCGATTACGAAAGCTCGTCACGGCCCGCGGGCGATATCCAGCAACGACTGACCATGGTGAGAGGGCTTGCCACTTCGACGGTTCAGCCTCTCGCTCTCGCGCCTTCCAACTGTGTGTCGATCCTGCTCTTCGGAACCGCCATCACCCTCATTTCGCCATGGGTCGCGCTCGGGGTTTTTGGCGCCGTGGGATTCGGACTTTTCATCGTGAAAATTGCCAGGCCGCGCCTCTTTACCCTATCCTCCGCCCAGCAGAGAACCATCAGCAGGCAACGCTCGACGATGGTGACCGGGCTGGCCTCCAAGGACTGGCTGGTCGAGAGCGGTGCCTCGCGACAAATCACTCGGCAATGGATGGGGGAGTTGGCCGCCAGTCGTAATCTCACGCAAGAATCTGGCGAAATTTCGCTGTTTGCGAAAACGAGTCGAAATTTCATCGATAAGGTAGCCGCGCAGGCGGGAGCCTTGACGTTTGGCGGCCTTGGCGTGATCGCTGGCACCGTGACCATCGGGGAACTGGCCGCCCTGCAGGCTCTGGCTGGATATTTCCAGACAGCCGTGGCCGCCATTCTGAGCTTGCTGCAAGCGTTTCCGAATCTGGAGTCCAACCTTGCTCGCGTTGACGACATCCTGGAAATCCCCAACGACGAATCCCACCTGGAACGTAAAGCCGCGGATGGGTCCGAACCTGTCCTGAGTTTCGAGGAAATACCGGTTGACGACGGCCAAGCGGCCAGCGCCGATCTCCTTGCGGGCACAATCTCCTACATGGAGAACATTCCCCGCGAGGCAATGGTCCGCCTCGGGCGGCGGCTCCGCGGTCTCTCCGAAGGGCCGGGCCGAGTCTTTCTTGGCTCTTCCGAAGGGCGATCTCCGAGTGAAATTGATACGCCGGAGATACGTCTTCTCGAAGGCCGATGCGTGCTCTTCCCCGGCAGCATTGAGGAAAATCTTGCCGGCTTCGACTCCCGGGTTCCTTTGGAAAGAATCTGGCAGGCCCTCGACGACGTAGGTCTGGGGGAACGGCTCCGTGCTGCGGAGTCCGGTCTTGCGGAGTTGGCCAACGGCCCCGGCCACCTCGATGAGGAGAGCGACGCGCCAGCACTCGAGTTGGCCACCACGCTGATCCAACCTCCCGCCGTCGTGATCGCCTGTGGCGTGCTTGGAAAGGTGCCCACGCGAGTCTCCGAAAGAGTCCTCAAGCGGTTTGTCGAGGCCGGATCAGCCGTTATCGTTCTGGAATCGCACTGGTCGCCTGTCCCCGGAGCCGTCCAGATCCCCCTTCGAGCAGTGGCGGGGAGAAAGTCTTGAGCAGGTCGAAAAATCGTTTTCCGGAATCCTCGGGGATCGACCGCAATCGGGTCGAGTCTGTGTTCTCGTGGAATCGGCATATAAAGCAGTCGCTCGGTGTTCCAACCACTTCCACCTGCGCGGCCATCGCCCTCGCTTACGAACATTTCGGGGTCCCGGTCGCGCCGCTGGTCTCGATCGCCGAAACCTCCGACCTCATGGAAGCCATCGCCATACTCGGAACGCAGCACCTCGTCGCGGGTCGCG
>DLYX01000083.1:4182-7445 GCA_003447545.1 Deltaproteobacteria bacterium
CAGCACCTCGTCGCGGGTCGCGAAGTCGAATTGAGAGAAGGTTGGTGGGGAGCCTGCGGTGAAGTCCTGACGGTGAAGCATTGTGATTTTGGCTCCTGTACACTCGTTCCGCGGAAGGGAAGTTACGTGGCACTCGAGCCGGGAGAGGACCATTGTCGGGAACACTCGGTCGATCAAGAATTTGCCAGAGGGTGTGCCTCTACCGCGGTCGAGTTCATGCGCGTTCCTCCTCCCGGCAAGAACAATCTCTCGGAGCTCCTGCGCGCATCGATGACGGGCCTTTACCCGGAGCTGACACGCCGCCTTGCCGCCGCTGGTGCCGCAGCCCTCCTCGGGATCGTACCTCCGATTATGGTAGCGGTCCTCATCGACGATGTGATCCCTAATGGCCAAACGCGGGGCTTGGTCGGCATCTCGATTGCGCTTCTGGTTACCACGGCCGCGACCTCCCTCCTGCTTCTGATCTCTTCACTGGCCGCCCTGCGACTCGACAATGGCCTCGCGTTTCGGCTCGAAGCTATCATCCTGACCCGGGAGCTTGAAGGCCGCCACCGCAGCACGGGTCTTCCTCCCGGAGAACTCCTCCAGCGGATTGCCGCGATCAACTGGGCAATGGGTTTTATCACCAGAGCGACCCAGACGGTATTCGTACAAAGCCTTCGCGGAGTTGCGAACCTGGGGCTCCTTTTCGCTTACAGCACGGTCTTTGGCGCAGTTGGACTGGCAACCGTGGTCGGCTGCCTGCTTCTCATCCTTGTCGATGGAGTGCTGCAGTACAGCTACATACAAGCCTCTCTGCAGGTCACCGGGACCGCCCAGGAAAAATTGGTGCAACTGCTCAGAGGTCTGGAGTCGGCCCGGGATCGAAGCATCAAGCAGCGGCTTTTTCTCCGCTGGATGGGCGATCGGACCGGAACAGTTTCGTTAGACTACCGAGCCGCGGCCACCACGAATTATCGCCTCGGCTTGCAGGAGGCGATCGTCGGTGTCGCGCTTTTTGCCCTGTACTACAGTACCGCCTACGGAAGCGCTGGCGATGTGACAACCGGAGAGATCGTGGCATCGTTCAGTGCCTTCGTGATTCTGGCCACGGCGCTGGTCGCCGCAGGGGAAGTCCTCAACACAATCGCCAACGTCCTTCCCATATTCGAACGGCTCAACCCGCTTATCGAAAATGAAGAAGCCTTTCCCGGTAAGCATCGGCCACCACTACTCAGCGGAGCGTTTTACGCAGAAAATATTCAGGGGGCACCCGGTGCTGGTCACCAGATCAGACGCGCCACCTTCGAAATCCAAGCTCGCTCCGTAAACGTAATTGCGGCCGAAGAACCGGCGATCGGCCCGCATATCCTGCGAACTCTGCTTGCCCTCACTACCAGCGACGGGACCGTAGAAGTGGACGGCTACCGGGTGGGCAGCTTTGACCCGGGCTTGCTCCGTGAGCAGGGCGGGACGCTTATAGGAACTCCCCGCCTGCTCCCCGCTTCGCTGCGCGAGAATCTCGATTTCGCAGGCCAATATTCGGACAACGATCTCGAAGAGGCTCTTCGTGAATCGGGAAGCCTGCAGATCCTCAGGGATCTTCCCGACGGATTGGATTGCAATCTGGACAAGAAGATTCCGGATCAGGAGCTGGCGACGCGGCTGGCGATCACCCGCCTGCACCTCGGGCACCGGCAATTCTATTCGATCGTGGATTTGGCAGAACTCCATGCCACGCCTTGGTGGCAGAGCTTTCTCGATACCGTACTCGAGAAAGATGACAGCACGAGGATCATCTCCAGTATCCAACCCAGGATCCTCCGCTGTGCCGATCAGGTGCTTGTCTTCAACAAGCACGGAGGTCTGGAAACGCGAGGGTCTTTTGCCGAACTGCAATCATCTCCGGACAGAATTCCCGCAGGGCTGAGGGAGAGATTCCTGTGAATCGAGCTCACAGCTGCTTCAGGGGTCACATCGGATTCCTTCTCGCCATTGTTGTCCTCAGCGGCTGCGCTCAGGCATGGGTCGAGAAAAGATCCGGAAATCGCTCGGACGACCGAGAGGAACAGACCATACGGGCCATTCCGGAAGAGCTACTTCGGGTAAAGGGCGCGACTGCGGCCAGAAGCGAACTGGACACGCAGCTCTCCTCAATTCGGATGCTTCTCGCGCCTTCCACGCGGCAGACCGTTGAACTCTCACTCGACACGTTTCGGTCCTCACTGCTTCAGAACAATCTGGACCTGAAGGTCTCACGGATTACCCCGCAGATCGCGGCGGCCGGGCTGGGCGCCGAGTTCGGCCGGCTGGATGCGACACTGAAAGCCTCGGTAGCGAGTGTCCGGAGCCTCGAGGACGCCAGCGAAAACAATCGGCCGACCGAAGCACTGGACTCCCGCTACACGGGTGGCGAAGCCAGCCTGTCGCTGCCTCTCGCCACCGGTGGATCTCTCGAGGTTGGCGCCGACCTCTATTCCTATCAAACGGTCTACCTCGACGGTACGCGGAAGATTGACCCCTCCCAAACCGCCTATCCGGCGAACCTGACCGCCAAGGTAACCATCCCCCTTCTCGAAGGGGCGGGCTACAATGCGAACCTCGGCCCGATCGCGGTCGCCGCCTTTGACGAGCGCATTTCGGTGGTTGATCTGAGGAACCTTCTCAGCAACCTGCTTTCCTCCTCCGAACAGGTCTATTGGCAACTGGCAAGGTCGTGGGAAGCGATCGAAATTCAGGTCGAAATGCTCGATCTGGCAAGGGAGACACTACGAGATATCCGAGCGCTGGCCGAGGCGGGCGTGCTACCGGCATTCCAGAGCAACCGCGCCGAACTCAGCGTGAACCAGCGACGCGCTGCGGTTCTCCATGCGGACCTCGATCTCCGACGCGATATGCGATTGGTCAAGATTTTCATGAACAGCCCCGACCTCCCGCTCGACCGACAAGTCCTGCTGAAACCCACCTCGGCTCTGGAACTGCGTGCCTTGCGTCTGGACCCGGCGCGACTCGCCAAGCTGGCCCTTGAGAATCGGTCGGAGTTACTGCGTGCAGAACTCGAAATACAGAAGGACGAACTTCGTCTCGAAATGGCACGACGGGCAGTTCTCCCCGATCTCAATCTGAGTGGATCGATCGGTACTCTCGGAATCCAGACCGACGCCCTGGATGCAATCGAGGGCTTGTTCAAGGGCGAATTTCCACCGTCGTGGTCGGTGGGACTCGCTTTCGAGATGCCGCTCGAAAACCGAAAAGCTCGCAACGACTTGACGGCGGCCAACTTG
>DLYX01000632.1 GCA_003447545.1 Deltaproteobacteria bacterium
TCCAACCTGTCCCCTCACGTTTCTATCTGACGAAGCAATTGCTCGTCCGGTCGCCTTGCCCCTCAAGCCGGCTATCGCTCCCGGGATCGTCGATCCCGAACGGACCCTGATGGTGAAAAATGTATTGGTGGTCGAGGACCCGGTCCGAACTTTTGATCCCTGCGGTCCGGGTGGCAATCCAATGGGCACTCCGATGGGCCCCTGGACCTTTGGGTACCTGATGGAGGAGATGGTCAACCAGCCGAGCAGCGGTATTCTCCCTGCGGATTTCGTTCTGGAGTGGATGGACCAATGGACGACGGTGCAGTCGGCCAATGGCCAGACGATTCCGGCCCGCGTTGCGATGCAGGACTTCATCGACAGGTGGTTGGACGAAAGCGCTGTGAATGGAGCGCCTCCCGGGCAACTCGATCTGTCGATCGCTCCGTTTCGCCTGATGGCGATCGTGAACCGAGTGGATTTGCGTGAGAACGCATCTTACGGGGGTGGCAATTGTGGCGAAGGTCGCTTCGTATTCGGTCTGCTGAATACCGACAGTTGTCAGCCTGTACCTTTCACGGTCATCTTCGAATATGGCGTCAATATGAATACCTGCAGTTCCTGCAAAGCTTATGCGAGCGATTGGTTGGACCTGCAGAACCACCCCATGGGATCACCGAATTACCTCGACGGCCTGGAGGCGCTGACGCATGTCTTTACCGACCGGAATACGAATCCGGGCAAGCCTAATGGCAGCTCCATCAATCAGATCCGGACCAACGAGAATGCGCTGAATCCGCTCTGGGAACTTCGTGAGTTCAATCTCGAAAATAGCGGCCTCCTGAGTCACGTGACCGCAAAGCAGAACCCGATTCAGGCGTTGAACAACACCACCGCTCTGGAGAGCTGGGTCAGTACCGAGTTGACCTCGATTTGCGCAGCGACGCATACGGTACCCGATACATTTGCGGGGAGTCCATTTCTTGCAGCACATGTGCCGTATAACGCCGGCGATTTCTTTGACTTCCCGGGCAGCACTGCCTCAATCCAGAACCTATGCGCTCGCTTTGAGCTCTCCCTGAACTCCTGCAGCGGATGTCATGCGCGCGAGACCAATACCTTCTTCACCCATGTCGGGGCGGCGGGGACTCGCCAGCTTGGACAGCCAGCCGCCTTGTCGGGCTTCCTGACCGGCGCCGCGGGGCCCAATCCGGTGGCCGACCCTGTGGGGGTGAACGCCCCTCGAACCTTCAATGACCTCGCGCGGCGTCAGATCGACCTGTGGGCGGCCGCGAACGTCCCCTGTTTGCCGGCAATGGCCTTCCAGCCGCTGCGAGGGGTGCACTAGGGCCGACGATTCTTGTTGGTGCAAGAATCCTCATATGAGCTAATAGGTCTGCACGCCCAATCCGGGCGTGCAGACTTATTTTGAGGAGAGAAAAATGATCGGATACGTCACCATCGGCACAACGGATATGGAGAAGTGCAAGGGATTCTGGCTGGAACTCCTGGAGCCCCTTGGCGCCAAGCTCCTGATGGATATTGGTCGCATTGCCTTTATCGGAGAAGCGATGGACAAGCCGATACTGGCCCCCTGTATTCCCTACAACGAGCAAGACCCGCAGCCGGGCAACGGCAATATGCTCGCTTTCGGCTGCCAGACGACCGAGCAGGTCAATGAGCTTCATGCGAAAGCCCTGTCACTCGGGGCCAGCGACGAAGGCGCTCCGGCTGAGCGGATGCCTGGCTTTTACGGCGGTTATTTTCGCGACCTCGACGGCAACAAGGCTGTCTTTTTCAAGATGGGCTGACGAGCCGCCCTTCACAGGATGGATTTCGAGCCGCTCGGTGGGAGGCATGCCCGCCGATCGGCTCGATTTGTTTTCGGGGATGGCCGGGCCGGGTTCATCAGAGTCACGGCAGACGCAGGTGCACGCCAGAGAACCCGGGCCGTCGTCTCGCGGGACTTCCCGTCAGGGCCGGATCGTTGCCGGGGAACGGTTGGTTTCCGTTGCGGGGGCACCGATCAGGATTCTCGGCTCGGCGAAGCCCGCCAGATCCTTTTGTCCGGCATCCCAGCCCAAGGCCGTCGCACGAAAGACGATCTCGACATTTTCCCCAGCCCACGCCGAGAGGTCGATGTCGATTTCCTGCCAGAGACGCTCCCGGGGGTTCCGGAACACGTCGAAGTCTTCGAGAAACAGCGTCTCGCTTCCGCGTTTTGAGCGAATTTCAATCGCGAGCCGCAGGGGAAAGGGCCCCAGACTTTGCCAGCGATCGGGATGAACGCCGGCGGCGGTTCGGAGCCGCGCGGCTGGTGGCACGTGTGTGGTGATGGCCAACTGATTCGGTCGCTCGGTGCCCGGTTCGAGGAACAGCACGTTCCTTGTCAGAGGCCAGTTCTCGACCCCGGCGATGTCGGTTGCGGGGACCTGAGCGTTCTGGTCGGTACGCGCACTGGCCTGGTTGAGATTCCGGTAGAGCAGGATCGACGCGCCCGGGGCCTCGCTGTGTTTCCCGGTCGTTGTGTCGAGCGTGGTTGCCGGTGGGCGGCGTTCGGCAATCCCGCAGGAGAGCCTGTCGGGGGCTCCATGGACTTCTGCCATCCGATAGTTTTCGGCCAGATAGTCGTAAAGCTTCGGTACCGTGACTTGCGGGCGCGGGGCAAAGGGTGTGTGCATCAGGGTGTAAACGATGCTGGTATCGGGGCGAGCCTCGAGG
>DLYX01000205.1:0-5971 GCA_003447545.1 Deltaproteobacteria bacterium
TGTCAGGACGATTTGTTTATGAGATTCGTGCAGGGAATTGAAGGTATGGAAGAATTCTTCCTGTGTCCTCTCGCGGCCCGCCAGGAACTGGGCGTCGTCGAGGATCAGGAGGTCCACCTTCCGGAACCGAGTCTTGAAATCTGCCATCTTGTCCTGTCGCAACGAAGTGATCAGATCATTTACGAAGGACTCGCTGGACAGGTAGGCGATTTTGGCCATCGGGTTTTTTTCTAGAACGCGATGCCCGATCGCATTGACCAAATGAGTCTTTCCGATGCCGACGGATCCATAAATGAAGAGCGGATTATAAAGTTCACCGGGCTTGGAGGCGACAGCGAGCGCGGCCGCATGGGCGAATTGGTTACTCGGGCCGACGACAAACGAGTCAAAGGTATAGCGTTCGACCAGATTGCCGCGGCGGGCGCGGGATCGGGGCGCACGCTTGCGTGCGGGTGCCGGTTGATCGGCCTGCCGGGCCGCGAAGAGTTCGTGTTGTTTGCCGCCGTCGATCTCGAAAACAATTTCGGGATCCGGCCCGGCACCTTCTCGAAGTGACGCCTGGAGGAGCTCGAGATAGTTCCGGCTCACCCAATCGCGGTAAAATTTACTTGGTACATGGATCACCGCACGACCGGCCACCAGGCTTCCCAAACGCAGGGGTTTGATCCAAGCATCGTAGTGCTCTTCACCAACGTTCTGGCGGAGTATCCGCTGAGCTCTTTGCCAGCTCTCCATGCCTATACCAACGACCTTTCTCCCACTTCTCCACAGCCGCACAGGGGGTGTGGAGAAGTATAAATTCCGCAGAAGATTCGGGATGTTACAGGTTTCCCGACGCAAAGTTTTCCACTGGGGTATAACGTAGGTGTTTCCGACCCACTTCATCTGCTGAAAACAGCTGAAGTCTGTCGAAAATGTAAAGCAAAAAAATGAATGTTGGAACCGCGTCGGTTTGCCGCGGAAGGCGCTTTTTAAGCCGACCTTGGAGAAGATTCAAGACCTCGTTCCGATGAATTCCTTAGGCCACCAATTTTGCAAAGGAAAAAAATTCGATATTGTCAGAATTGGTTTGCAGGAGACATCGAAGAAGCTGATGGAGCGAGCGCGCAAGGTCGCGCCCGCGGGTGTGAACAGTCCCGTTCGGGCTTGGAACGCGGTTGGTGGAGATCCGCTCGTTCTGGTTCGAGGGCGTGGAGCCGAGGTCTTCGATGCCGATGGCAATGGCTATCTCGACATGGTCTGCGCCTGGGGCCCGTTGATCGCGGGTCATGCCCACCCCGATGTGGTCAACGCGGTGCTGCATGTGGCGAAACGAGGGACAGGCTTCGGGGCGCCAACGCCTCCTGAAATCGAATTGGGCGAGCGCATCGTGGAAGCATTTCCCTCGATCGAGAAAGTGCGTCTGGTCACTTCCGGAACGGAAGCAACCATGACCGCCATCCGACTCGCCCGGGGGGCTACGGGACGGGATCGCATCATAAAGATGGACGGCTGCTATCACGGGCATAGCGACGGCCTTCTGGTGAAGGCCGGTTCGGGTGCGGCGACACTCGGCGTACCGGATAGCGCGGGTGTCCCACCGGATATTGGTGCTCTGACCAGCGTCGTCCCCTACAATGACCTCGAGGCACTGCACGCCTCCCTGGCCGAAGAAAACCCTGTAGCTGCGGTGATAATCGAGCCCATCGCTGCCAATATGGGGGTGGTTCCTCCCGACCCCGGTTACCTCGAGGCGGTGGTGGCAGCGACCCACGCTGCTGGTGGTCTGGTCATTTTCGATGAGGTGATTACGGGCTTGCGCGTGGCTCGGGGTGGCGCTCAGGAGCTCTTCGGGATCAAGGCTGACCTGACCGCACTCGGCAAGGTGATCGGTGGAGGATTACCGCTGGCAGCCTTGGGTGGACGCGCGGACTTGATGGATTATCTCGCACCCGAGGGACCTGTTTATCAGGCTGGTACCTTGTCCGGAAATCCGGTCGCCTGCACCTCCGGCAAGGAGACCATGAAGTTGCTCACGCCTGATGCCTACGCACGTCTCGAAAAGAGTGGCGCGCAACTGGAAGCCGGCTTGCGTGAGCGCATGCAAGCCGCGGGTGTGACGGGATGCGTTCAGCGAGTCGGTTCCCTGCTCACGCTTTTCTTCGGTGTGACCGAGGTCCGGAATTTTGCGCAGGCGCGGTCCAACGACACGGAAGCCTTCGCCCGTTTCTTCCGGGCCATGTCGGCCGCCGGAGTGAATCTGCCCCCGTCCTCGTTCGAGGCCTGGTTTGTGTCTCTGGCACACGGCGAGGCTCAGATTGAGCGGGTGCTCGATGCCGCGGAAGTTTCCTTCGGGGCCTAGGCTGACCATGGAGGAACCCAATCCGAAATCGGCCCCCGAGGGCCGCGGACAGACCAAGCGCCAGGTCGGGGTGCAGATGACCGCACTCGGTCTGGAGTTCTCGGCGTCCACTCTGGGGGGCATGGCCGTGGGCTGGTACGCAGATAATTATTTCGACACCGGTCCCTGGCTCTTCATGATCGGGACTTTCGCGGGCCTGATTACTTCGTTCATCCGCATTATCCAACTCTCCAGGCAATTCGAGAGGGCCCGTGACGAGGGGCCCTGACGAACCTGCATTCACAGAGGACCCGGTTTTGCTCGAAGAACCGACGGTTCCGGGGGCTCCTCTGCGCCTGCAATCCATCCTTCTGTGGCAGGTATTCGCGATCCTTTGCGGAGTCGGGTTCCAGCTCGCTGTCGCTCGCGGTGCGCCCCTGAGCCTGTTTCTGGGCGCCTTTTTGATGACAGGAAGCCTCGTGTTGAGCCGTCAGGCGTTCTCCTACGCCACCCGCAACCAAAAGCGCCCTGTTTTGGCGATGTTTTTCTTTTTTCTGAAACTCGCGCTTTTTCTCGGTCTGGCAATCTTCGGCCTCTCCGGACAGCTCCTCGGTCCCATGTCGTTCGCGGCTGGTGCAACCACGCTCCCCATGGCGATTGTAGCTGACACATGTTACCCAATCGGGCGGCAGTAGTGGCAAAAGCTGCTTATTCGCGAAAAGGAAAAAAATGGAACATCCGGTCACCTGGGTAGGACTTCTCGGCGTCCCCGATCTTTGGAAATCTGTTGTCACCGGCCTCTTTGTCATGGGGTTGCTGGTGCTGTTGGCCGCCCGCGCAAGAAGCGCGATCACGACTGGGGGCGATCAGGTCCTGATTCCCGACGAGAATCTGTCGGCACGGAACTTCTTCGAGGTCATCGTCGAGTTCATCGCCAGTATGTGCGAATCCGTGATCGGCAAAGGTTCAGCGACCTATGTCCCTATTCTCGCTACCTTTTTCTTGTTCATTATTTCGTGCAACCTGCTCGGTTTGGTGCCCGGGTTCGGACCCCCGACAAGCGATTTCGATATCACCTTCGCGCTGGGCGTCTGTTCATTCATCGTTTTCAACTATTACGGATTCAAGGTCGCCGGTATCGGTTACCTCAAGCATATGGCCGGCCCATTCTGGTGGCTGGCCTGGCTGATTTTCCCCCTCGAGATGATTGGCGTCTTTGTTCGCCCCGCTTCTCTGGGCTTGCGCCTTTTCGGCAATATGTTCGGCGATCATCTGGTCCTCGAGATCTTCACCGATCTCACCAAGGTCGTTGTGCCGGTCGTATTCTACTTCCTTGGAACTCTGGTTTCGGTAATTCAGGCATTCGTCTTCATGCTTCTGAGCATGATTTATATTGCCCTCGGTGTGCAGTCTGCAGACCACGGGCACGGCGAAGGGCATTAAGCCGCCCTTCGGAATTTACGCAGGCTTGCGTCCGGACCCACACGCTGTGGTGAGGATGAAGATAGAGGATCGGGTCCATCAGGATCAGCAAGCCCGGCGGGAGAGGAGAACAATCCAAATGAAAATCCAAGTTGCTATTCTTACAGTGATCGTCACGGCCTTGGCCGTCGTCTTCCCCGAAGCTGCTCTCGCAGCCGATGGTGCTGCGGCAGGTGAATACGGCATGATCGCTCTGGCTTCGGCTATCGCGATTTCCGGTGCTGCTATCGGTGCCGCCCTCGGACAGGGTCGCGGCCTCACGGCTGCGATGGAGTCCATCGGCCGCAATCCGAATTCGGCTGACCGGATCCAGACCCCGATGATTCTGGGTCTCGCCTTCATTGAAGCTTTGGCCATTTACGCTCTGGTCATCGCCTTCTTGCTGCAAGGCAAGATCCCGGCCTGACCCACGCTTTTTGTGGCGAAAAACCCCATCTGCCTCGGCGGATGGGGTTTTTTTGTGCCCGGGGAGCGGGGGCCGTTTGGGAGTTCCTGATTGACTCGCGGCGCTTTTTGTCGATAGGTGGGATTCATCCAGCACGGGCTGGATGGGCAGATGGGAGCATTTGCCCGAAGAGTGTCGAGGGACACTCGTCGAAGGGGGTGGAATCGTGGAGAACGAACCACGGGTCGAGCCGAAAGGTTCCACTGAAGAGGATTTGGAAGGCCCATCCGTTGCCGCCGTATCGGCAGCCGCCGCCGCAGCAGCCGCAGCGCAGGCAAAACCACCGACATTGGCGATGGCCGGCCGTATTTTCGGGAAGAGAAGAACGGTCTTCAGCTCGATACCGATCGTGGATATTCGCACCAACCCGAAGCAGCCACGACAGCATTTCGAGGAAAAAGCACTCGAGGATCTCGCGGAGTCGATCCGTAAGCGCGGTGTTCTCCAGCCGGTAATCGTTCGCCCCGAGCCCGACGGCGGTTATACTCTGATTGCTGGCGAGCGGCGTTTGCGCGCATCGCAGAGAGCTGGTGTGGAGCAGATCCCGGCGATGATGAGCGAGGATGATCTACTCGAAGTCGCCCTGGAAGAGAATGTTCAGCGCGAAGATCTTTCGCCGCTCGAAGAAGCCGAGGCGCTCTCCCTGCTCGCGTCGGAGCGCGGCCTTTCGCACGGTGACCTTGCGGCCGTGATCAATAAAAGTCGGCCTTATGTCTCGAATACGCTCGCCCTCACGCGTTTGCCGGATGATATCAAGAAAGAGTATTTCGCGATGGAGGCTCCGGCCTCCCGGGAAATCATGATCAGTATCGCCCGCCAGAGCTCCGAGGAGGCCATGCGGACCCTCTGGACCCGGGTCAAGCTGGATGCGATCTCGGTGCGCAGTTTCCGCAACGAGCAGCGGGCGGCGAACCCCGAGGCAAGTTCTCGGCCCGTACTGCGGGCCGTGCGTCGTCTGAGTCGAGCAATTCGGGGATTTTCCGACCCCCTCGCGCTCGCCTCCGACGAGGTGGCACCGCTGCGCCGCAGTCTGGTCCGGATGCGCAATCGAATCGAGAAAGTCCTTGAATCTCTTCCCGCAGAGGAAGAATCTGTGCCAAAGCCCGCGCCCCCGATGGTTCGAGAGGCTGCGGCCGGTGCGTCCGGGACGGCGACACAATCCGATTCATCGGGGACTTGAGTCCGGGGTCGGAATGTCCGAAGACTCCAGAGGGGGCCTCGTATTCTGCGGGTCCGGCCCGAAGGGGGAGATAGGGAATGTTTAGAACAAGCTGGATTGCACTTTTATGTCTGATTCTCGGACCCGTGCCCCCGCTTTTTGCGGCATCCACAGACTTGGGTGAGGGGTGCCAGAATAGCCCCGAGCGCCCTTACGTCTGCGATATCGGATCACCGCGAGTTCTCTCCAAGCGGGAATTTGCCGAAGTACTGGATAAAAACTCGGCCCTCCGTGAAACCGTGACGCGGCTCGGAAAACCCGATCGGGCCGAAATTCAGAAAGTCCGCGTTCGGGAACCCTGGTCTCCATGGGAGGTGCGAACCTATTATGAGGACCTCGATCGGATGTTCATCTACGGCAGGGCCTATATTCTCGGGTCGCCGGTGATCACGATTCTTCGCCACGAGTCGCGGATACCCCGGACGCAGATGGCTCGCGGCGGAGGAACCGCCGCAGATCGCGCGGCTCAGGGGGCTGCCGAGCGGGCCGCGGCCGCTGCCGAGCG